>JAAYIP010000034.1 GCA_012523435.1 Bacteroidales bacterium
CAAAAACGGCCTGCCCGTGTCAACTACCCAAGCTATCGTTGGGGCAATCATCGGATGGAGCCTCTTTACCGGAAACAAAACCGACTTGACTGTTCTGGCTAGAATCGTGGGTTCTTGGATCTCCAGCCCAATCCTGTGAGCCCTGTTCGGAGCGATCCTATTTGTCCTATTACGATTGATTCTCAGACGATTAAAGCTTCATGTGATCAAGCTAGATTCTTATATCCGAATTGGGCTGATCCTGGCCGGAGCTTTTGGAGCCTATAGTCTTGGCGCTAACAACATAGGAAACGTTATGGGGGTATTCATTCCCTCAGCGCCTGATGTAATACTGAATTTTGGACTCTTTACCCTAGATGGTACTCAGCTACTGTTCCTTCTGGGCGGTTTGGCTATTGCATTGGGGATTTTTACCTATAGCCATCGGGTAATGAATACCATTGGCAACGGAATCCTCTCCCTAAACTCGGAGTCAGCAATCGTAATCGTCCTCTCCCAGGCCCTTGTTTTGTTCCTGTACTCCTCTTCCTCTTTCGCCGATTTCCTCCACTCTATCGGATTGCCAGCTTTACCCCTGGTGCCAGTATCCAGCACACAGGTGGTAATTGGGGCGCTACTTGGAATAGGCCTGGTAAAAGGAGCCAGAGAGCTGAACTTTAAAATGCTTGGAGGTGTGGCATTGGGGTGGATTCTCACTCCTGTTATCTCTGGAATCATTACCTATTTCGCCCTGTTTTTCGTTCAAAATGTCTTCAAGCTGCAAGTAGCAGAAGTGGTCAAGGAGACCGGGGTTACTCAACAGATTGCATTCCCTCTAAAACCGGTTACCAATATAGATCTGGTGCAACCCGGTATCATCGCCCTTTTTGTGGTTGCCCTCATCATCCTGGCCATTATCCTGATCAACCAGTTTAAGCTCCGAAAAAAAGCTGAAGATGCTCTACATGCTCAGCATGAGGAGATTTATCAGTTTAGAAGAGCCTTGAATGAGCTGGAGATCAGTACAGTACAAAAGGAAAACGAGTTGTTGAACACCAAGCTGGAGATTAAACGTAAAGAATTCATCACGGTAGCCCAAAACATTAGTCAACAGAAAGAATTCCTGGAAAACTTGGCTGATCGGATTGAAAAAATTCCAGCCGAATCAGAGCTTCCAGAAGCTGCTAGCCAGAGTCTTCATGATCTTCAAGCAGCTATCCGGCAAAAAATGAGTTTTACTGATGAACTGTCCCAGTTTTATGCGAAAGTTGAAAAGCTGCACAATGATTTTAGGATGAAGCTCGAAACAGCTTTCCCGGATCTGACACCCCAGGAGAAAAAGCTGGCGATGCTGTTACGTCTGAATTTTTCAACCAAAGAGATTTCATCCCTGATGAATATTTCCCCGAAAAGCGTGGAGATCTCACGCTATCGGCTTAGAAAGAAACTGAAAATCATTAAAGGAGAGAGCCTGACAAATTTTATCAACAATCTTTAAACTGTAGAAAAATGAAGAGTACTAAACTTGTCAAAACCGGACTGGCTGCACTAATCCTGCTGTCGTTCGGGACTGTTTTGTGGGGGCAGGTTAACGACACCGTGCGTTACAACCGTTACGGTGTCAAGGTTAACCGGAATGCCCTAGTAGCTGAGGAGCGAAACGGTATCCTCACGCTTGAAAGTAAGAACCAGGATTATCGAATCTGGTATGACGCTAGAGTCCAGGTTGACGGAGCCTCATTTTTTGGCGATACGTACAATGAAATAGGAGACGGATTATCCATCAGGAGAGCCCGTTTTGCCGTGAAAACGGAGTTTGCTAATAGATGGTATGCCGAGATTGATATGGATATCTCCAATTCGCAGCTCGAGCTGAAAGATGCCTACCTGCAGTACACGATCTTCGATGGCCTGGAAGTGAAGGCAGGAAATTTCAAGGAGGGATACTCTATGGAGTCAACTACTACCTCCCGGTACCTGACCTTTATTGAGCGGCCAATGGCTGTTAATGCCTTTGCCCCTTCCCGACATATTGGAGCAGCAGCTACTTTTAGTAAGTTCGGAGTCTTCGCTATGGGAGGGATTCATTTTCAAAAGGTTGATGATATAGAAGAGAGAACCTATTCCCTGGATAACAACAAAGATTTCGGGATGGACGAAGGGATCTCCCTAACCGGCAAAGTAGTCGTCATGCCTTGGCACAATGATCCGGATAAAGGTCTCCATTTGGGTGTCGCTGGTTCCTATCGTGAACCTAAAACCGATTCGGAAATCGCCGGAGCACTTCGCTATAGCACCCGATCCCTGACATCCATCAACCGCAAAAAGTATATCGACACTGACCTGATGGGCGATATCGATTATGCTACCCTAGGCGGACTAGAATTTGCTGCTTATTACAAAGGTCTCCGCCTTCAGGGTGAATACCTGATGAGCGATGTTCACCGGCTTAACGAACTGCCCACCGAGAGCTTCAATGGCTTCTATGTTTTTGCCAGCGCCCTACTCTTTGGTGGAAAACAAACCTATAACAAAAACGAAGCGGAGTTTACCCAGCCCAGAAGAGGAAAAAGCTGGGGCGATGTAGAGTTGTCGTTCCGCTATGATTACCTGAGTCTTAACAGCAGAATGGACGGGATCATGGGTGGTGCAGGCGAAGGTTATACCGTTGGCTTGAACTACTATATCAACAACAACGTTAAAATTATGCTGAACTACGCCTACCTGAATCACGACCGTTATGCCAGTGGTAAGAATAAGCTGTTTGTCGGATATGATGAGGCAGGCAACCTGACTCGCAATCCCAAGCTTGTGGTTGATCCCCAGGGAAAAGCCGGAGAAAACTTCCACATGCTGGCTATCCGTTGTGAGGTTGATTTTTAATCCTTATAAAATAATACACCATGAAACTGAGAACTGTTTTAATAACCTTGGTGCTCACCACCCTAGTGCTGAATGGGTGTGTCAAGGATGAGGTTTACCAGGGACCTCCAATCATTTCCAACCTGGTTCTGACGCCACAGGCTCCCGGTCCTTCTGATGCCGTTACCGTTACCGTTATGGCAACCGATATGAATGGAATTGAAAAAGTTACCCTGTTTTACAAAATTGAAGCCGGAGAATATACTTCCATACCCATGACCAGCTCTGGAGAAAACCTCTTTTCGGGACAAATTCCCGGGCAGGATGCTGGTGTGACCATTAGCTATTATGTTGAAGCTGAGAATGTTTCAGGAATGAAAACCTTGCATCCGTCAGGTGCCCCTGCTACTGCTGCAGCTTACACGGTTGGAGCTCCCTCTATTGTTATCAATGAGATCTATTCACGCGGAGTCCCAGCTGATCCGGATTGGGTTGAATTCTACAACAATTCGGATGTGACCGTCGATATCAGCGGTTATCTAATCTACGATGGTGGTGGACAAACCGGTGGCAAACCCAAAAAGGAGATCCCAGCTGGCACCATTCTTCAGCCACGTGCTTTCTATGTTATCGTAACAGATGATGAAGATCCTAGCGGTTTTGGTCTTTCCAGTGGCGGCGAGGAGATCTGGTTCGAAAGCCCCTCAGGAACTATTGTGGATAATGTAGCCTTCAGCGCTATGTATGTTACTCAATCATACGGCAGAATGCCTGACGGAAGCCCGAACTGGCAACTGCTCGACAATATCACCAGAGGTACTGCCAATGATGATTCTCCACCAGCAGCAGTGATTAAAATGAACGAACTCTTTTCCAGAGGTACAACGGAAAATCCCGACTGGGTTGAGCTGTACAATGCTTCTAACTTTGCTGCTGACATCAGTGGATATAAAATCTATGACAGTGGCGGACAGGCCGGTACCAAACCTAAAAAAGAGGTGCCCGCCGGTACTATCATCCCGGCTGGCGGTTTCTATGTCATTGTTACTGATGACGAACACGAGAGCGGCTTCGGCC
>JAAYIP010000263.1 GCA_012523435.1 Bacteroidales bacterium
ATATTGTTTCCGATGGATTTGCCGGATTGATCGGTGGCCTCGGTTTCGCCTGCTCTGCCAACCTGGGTGAAGAGGTAGCTGTTTTTGAACCTACTCACGGGTCAGCTCCAAAATATGCCGATTATCCTGTCTCTATTGTCAATCCTATTGCCATGATTGAATCAGCCTGCATGATGCTGAACCATATTGGAGAGAAAGAGATTGCACTCCGGATTAAGCAGGCCATCAAGGAAGTCATTCTCGAAGGGAAGGTCCTGACTTACGATATGTTGAAGATGAAAGGATCGCCGGATGTAATTGCTCAGGGTGCAAGCTCTACCATGCAGATGGCTGAGGCAATCATTGAAAAATTGTAAAGTCATGAATAAGAAGATACTGGAATTGTGGCCTGAGCTCGAGTGGATCCAGGATCCTGACCTCAGGGAAAAGACAGCTCGTACGTGGGAAGTTGCCCTTGAACGTAGTGTTTTAACAGCTGAAGATTTGCAAACCATTCCTTTCACCCTGTTGGTGCCCGGTTTAAAGGTGTCGTTTATGGCCCATAAAAGAGCAGTGGTACACATCGCCCGGGACGCTGGTTTGAAGTGTAATGAGTTTTTTGGCGATGATTTGCCGGTTGATCTCGATGTTCTGATTTCCGGTGCGATCTTGGCAGATGTTGGAAAATTGCTTGAGTATGAGAAGAGCGACGGCAGGGTGGTGCAGGGTAAATATGGTGCCTATCTCAGACATCCCTTTAGCGGAGTCTCACTGGCCGAAGAGTGTGGCTTGCCCCCCGAGGTTTGCCACATCATCGCTGCCCATGCACATGAGGGAGATCTGATCAAAAGAACGACGGAAGCTTACCTCGTTCATCATGTAGATTTCATGACATTCCTGCCTTTTAAGGAGAGATTACGATAGAAATTCCTCAAAAACAGCTTGTTTAAGAAAGGAAATTGTAATTTTATGAGAAATTTAAACAACTAATGATTATCTTTGTTTTAAACACGGTTTGTGCCGACGTGTTTTTTTGTTTGTAAACTGAACCTTAAAAATACTCAACATGAAAACAAAGATTTTACTACTGGTCTCAGTTCTGGTTTTAGGAACAGTCTCTGTTAATGCCCAGACAAAAGACCATAAGTGGGGATTCGGAGGTTATCTTGGGGTTATGCAATATTCGGGGGATTATGATAATCAGTTCTTCCGTTTCAACGAAGGCTATGGAGCCGGAGCCAGCATTTCCCGTTATTTAAATCCATCCTTTGATTTGATGCTTCATTTCTACTATGATGGCATTGATGCACGACCCTTTGAAGATGAATGGGCTGATTGGAATTGGGCACAATTCCGTCTTCACATGTTCAATCTGAACCTCTTAGCCCGTTATAAATTTAATAACGGATACATTTTCAAGGAGGATGCCTTCTTTGCCCCCTACCTATTATTTGGCCTAGGTGGTAATCTGGCAGATGTGTATGTCGGAGTTGGTTCGGAAGGAAACTATGCTCCGAAGACCTTCATCAATCCTAACCTTTACGGGGGAGTTGGACTAAACTTCAGATTCCATCCTGCAGTGAACCTGCGTTTGGAATCCGGACTGATGGTTCCCCCGACAGACGAGATTGACGGATGGGCCGGTAATGCTGATGGTAACTTAGGAATCGATATGTTCCTGCAAAACTCAGTAGCTCTGTTTATTACGCCGGGTGAGTTTGGTGGTGGTAAAAAGGATTCGGACGGCGACGGTGTTCCTGATAAACTGGATAAATGTCCCAATACGCCAAAAGATGTCAAAGTGGATGCCGATGGCTGTCCGCTCGATACCGACGGCGATGGTATTCCCGATTATCAGGACGACTGTCCTCTCATTGCTGGGTTGAAGGAATTCAACGGTTGTCCCGATACCGATGGCGATGGGATTCCAGATCACCTGGATGAATGCCCGGATGTGGCCGGACCAGCTATCCTCAAAGGTTGCCCCGATAGCGATGGCGATGGAGTTGCCGATAAGGACGACCGCTGCCCCAATACCCCTAAAGGTGTGAGAGTTGACCGCTTCGGCTGTCCACTGGATAGCGATAAAGACGGTATTCCGGATTCAAAAGATGATTGCCCAAATAAACCTGGTGTGCCAGAACTCAACGGATGCCCCTGGGATATCGATGCAATCGTTAATAAATACGGGCTTACCATGGATCCAATCCTCTTCGATTTCGATTCCTCAGTGCTTAAACCAGAAGGAGTACAAACCCTCTCACAACTTGCTAACGCTCTGAAAAATCATGAAGATTTTGGCGTTCAATTGGATGGCCATGCTTGCTCGATCGGAACAGAACCGATTAACCTGAAACTTTCCGAAAAGAGAGCTAATGCTGCAAAAGACTACCTGATCAATAATGGTATCAATGATGCCAATATCAAATTGCAGTATTATGGCGAAACAAAACCAAAATACGATAATAGTACCAACGAAGGACGAATCATGAACCGTCGCGTTGAATATAACCTGATCGAGATTAAATAGAATTCTAAAGTTATATTTGAAAAAAAACCCCGTGCATGCGGGGTTTTTTTTTATTCTTTTCTATATTTGACCAAAAGGTTAAACTAAATGGTTAAAAATGATCGAAAGAAGTAAATCCACTGATAATCAGATGACAACAGAAGAGAAAATCATGAACGCTGCCTCATTGGTGTTTATGAAAAAGGGAATGGATGGGGCCAGAATGCAGGAAATCGCCGATGAAGCCGGCATAAACAAAGCCCTTCTCCACTATTACTTCAGAAACAAGGAGAAGCTTTTTGAAGCCGTTTTTAAACGGGCATTTGATAAGCTAATGCCTCCACTCTTGGAGGTGTTTAACTCTGATATTCCTATCCTGGAGAAAATACCACGATTCCTCAACCTGCACGTCACCTTTCTCCGGGAAAATCCAAATGCCCCACAATTTATCCTTTTTGAGATCCAACGTAATCCGCAAATGATCATGGAGTTCTTCGCACCCTTGATTCATTCTGGTGTCATCGATCAGTTCAAAGAAGGAGTTCAAAAGAGCATTGAGAAAGGAGAGATCAGACCAATTGATCCTATACATCTACTTGTGAATATCATATCAATGAGCGTTTTCCCCATGGTGGCCCGCAACCTCATCATGGAATTTGCTCCTTTTTCTCCCACCGAGTTTGATCAATTCATGGAAGAGAGGAAAACATCTGTTTCTCAGTTTATTATAAAATCGTTGTGATGAGAAAACTGCTTATTTTTTTGTGGCTTGCACTCTTACCACTCTGCGCGATTACTCAAACCCTGGAGCTACAAGAGTGTACCCGCCTTGCCAAAGAGCATAACCCGCTGGCCAACAACAGACAGCTGGCTAACCAGCTCGATTCGATCCGGACAAACGTGATCAAAAAAGCCTGGCTACCTGCTATCGAACTAAACGCCCAGGCCTCTTGGCAGTCCGACGTTGTCGCTCTCGACCTGGACCTGCCTTTCCCGGTTAACCTACCCAAAATTCCACACAATCAATACCGGGCAACCCTCGAGGTTAGTCAACTAATCTATGATGGTGGCACGACCAAATCAAGTCAGATACTTAATGAAATCAGCACCAGAATCTCCTCCCAAGAGGTGGATGTGGGAGAACAGTCTCTCGTAGAAACGGTAGAGGATCTCTATTTCTCTATTATGTTGATTAATAAACGTATCGACGTACTTCGTCTCATGAAGGAATCGTTATCAGCTACCCAAAAACAGGTGGAATCAGGGGTCTTAAATGGTGTTCTGAGTGAGCCCGATATCCTGGGGGTTAGAGCCGAATCCATTCGACTCGACCAATCGGAATGCCAACTTGAGAGTTTGAGAATCCGCGCTCTTAATAGTCTCGGACACCTTATCGGCGTTTCTCTGCGAGCAAATACACAGCTGAATCCACCCCCGGTAAGTGACCTCAATCAAAACCAATCGAATCGTCCTGAGTTTAAGCTCTTTCAACTCCGAATGGAGCTGGTCGATGCCCAGAGCAAACAATTAAACGACCGTAAAAGGCCACGCTTGGCAGCTTTTGGGCAAGCAGGATACGGTAAACCAGGATTAAATATGCTGGGAGATTCTTGGGATCCCTACCTGTTGGTCGGAATACGGTTCTCCTGGATGCCCTTTGATTGGGGAAAGGTGAAGGGAGAACAGAATGCACTGTATGTTAATAAGCTAACCTTAGCTAATGCCCAAGAGGCTTTCGCTCAACAGCTGGCGTTGGCAACCGACCGGCAAAAAAATCAAATCGCTGAAATCGAGTCATTGCTTCAAAGGGACGAGGAGCTTCTTGAAATCCGAAAACAAATCTCGTTAGCCTATGCTAGCAAACTGAAGAATGGCATCATCACAGCAGCAACCTACCTGACCGAATGGAATCGTGAACAGGAGGCAAGAATTGCTCTCGAATCAAGAAAGGTAGAACTAGTGTCAGCTCTACACAAACTAAACACAATAACCGGAAAAAACTGATATTATGAGAACTATCCTGATTATGCTGATTGCCTCCGCTTTGCTCTCATGCAGCCGAAAAACTACTGAATTTGATGCTATGGGACATTTCGAGGCTGACGAGCAAACGGTCATGGCCGAAACATCTGGAAGGATTATCTGGCTTAAGGCTCAGGAGAGCCAACGTTTGTGCCGTGGAGATACCATTGCCATAACCGATACGGTCACCATCGGGCTACTAATCGAACAACTTCATGCTCAAAAGAAGGCCCTTAATGCTCGTCTTCCCGGAATCTACTCGCAAGAAACGGTCGTGGATACCGAAATCGAAATCCTGGAAAAAGAGGTTCAGCGGTTCCGAAATCTTTTGTCAGACCAGGCAGTGAGCGAAAAATCTTTCGACGATGCGAAAAGTAAACTGAAAATCGCCAGGGCAAAAAAGGAGACTTTTCAGTCTCAGATGGAAAGTATTGCAGCTGAACTATCTGTACTGGAGGCTCAAGAAGCCGTTATGAAGGATCAACAACGAAAGTGCTTCGTTCTGGCTCCAACCGATGGTGTCGTGATTGACCTCATTGCCCGCCAGGCTGATATGATGATTCCTGGTAAACCGATTCTGAAAATGGCTAACCTGGATCAGATTATTTTAAAAGCCTATTTATCAGAAGATCAGCTTTCTATGGTTAGTTTGGGTAGCCTGGTCGGGGTGAGAATTGATGGGCCTGTTGGAAGCTATCTGAATTATACCGGAATGATCTATTGGATTGCTGATCAATCGGAGTTTACCCCCAAAGTTATTCAGACAAAGAAGGAACGGGTCAACCTGGTTTATGCGATCAAAATTAGAGTTCCAAATGATGGCAAGATCAAAATCGGCATGCCGGGCGAAATGATTCTGATCCATGAATAACACAGTTGTTCAATGTGACCATATCCGGCGCTCCTATGAAAAT
>JAAYIP010000035.1 GCA_012523435.1 Bacteroidales bacterium
ACAGTTTAACCAGCATCAGTTTCATTAATGAAAAAAAATCGTTCTAATTCTTTTATTGATCTATTAAGTGCTTTTGGCACGATGGCAATGCGCATCTGGAAGGGTGGTCGAACGATTAACAGCATGCCGATCATGGCAATGGTCCCGCAGACCATCGCCCGACAGGTCTGAGTTTCGTCAGGCGTTATATGGATTGGCTGCCTGGCTATTCTTCTCCCCCCTCCCCCTCGCCCTTTGCCAGGTGAGTGCTTATATCAGCTTGGTGACTGCTGTTTTGGCAGGGGTTGTTCTGGGAGTGGTCTTGGTAAAAAAACCGTTGCTATCACCAGTCTCAAAGCTGGGACCTGTCAATGAACACTTATGAGCTACTATAAGAATCCGATAACAAGATTTCTGTTGCGAAAAAACCTTCTTCGCCGGATCAAGATGCGCATGGATGGTTACAAACGTTTGTTCACGAAAGACGCTTTTAATGACATAGCATTCTTGGAATCAGGGCGTGAAGTTAAAACGATTTTCGATGTGGGTGCAAATATCGGTTTCGTCACTTTTCAATTTCAGAAGAAATTTCCTAACTCTGATATCTACGCATTCGAACCAAATCCTTATGTTTTCAATAAGTTGAGAGAAAGTTATGTAATAGAGCCAAAGATACATACCATGATGATGGGAGTTGGTGATATTACAGGAGAAAAAGAATTTAATATCAACTCAAACACTGGCACCAGCTCTTATTTAGAAGCGGATGCTTATCATAAGGATCACCAGGCGAGGAATCTTAAAGAAAAGCGCTTTACTCAGATCGTAACTCTCGATGATTTTTGCCAAAATGAAAACATTCATCATATTGATATTCTGAAAATGGATATTGAAGGATATGAATTAAACGCCCTGTTAGGTGCCCGTGACCTCCTCTTCGATCAAGCCATTGATATTATTTACATAGAGGTCAACCTGGTGCCATCTTATGTTGGACAGCCTTTATTTCATGAAATTACAAAATTCCTACTGGAATGTAATTATCATCTTTATAATATCGATTCATTCATCGGACAGGAAACTAATATCAGACAAGCGATCTTAGGAAATGCCATCTATATTTCTTCCAAATTCAGAAAGTACTTGGAAGATAAATTTGGAAAGGAAAATTGTGGATGGTAGGGTCCGATTAACTTACATTAAGTTGGATCTATCATCTGAAAATTTGTTCAATGACTAATTCTGTTATTTCTGTTGAAAACTTATCCAAACAATATGACCTTGGGGGGATTGGGACTGGCACACTCAGCCGTGATCTCAACCGCTGGTGGGCCAGGGTGCGTAAACAACCCGACCCCTATAGCCGCATCGGTCAAAAAGATGCCTTCGAGCGCATTGGTGAAACTATCCTGGCGCTGGATGACGTATCATTCCAGGTGAAGCAGGGCGAGGCGCTGGGTATCATCGGTCGCAATGGTGCCGGCAAGAGCACGCTGCTCAAAATCCTCTCGCGGGTTACCGCCCCCACCAGTGGGGTGGTGAAGGTAAAGGGACGCATAGGCAGCCTGCTGGAGGTCGGAACTGGCTTTCACCCCGAGCTGACCGGCAGAGAAAACGTATACCTCAACGGTGCTATCCTGGGGATGCGCAAAGAGGAGGTCGCCCGCAAGTTTGATGAGATCGTTGACTTTGCCGGGGTGGAAAAGTTTATCGACACACCGGTCAAGCGTTATTCCAGCGGTATGTACGTGCGCCTGGCTTTTGCGGTCGCCGCCCACCTCGATCCGGATATCCTGATTGTGGATGAGGTTCTGGCGGTGGGCGATGCTGAGTTCCAGAAGAAATGT
>JAAYIP010000264.1 GCA_012523435.1 Bacteroidales bacterium
AAGAATGGCTAAAAAGAGGCCACTGATACCTCTGGGAAGGTTGCTGATAACCAGTGGCAACATTCGTTCACCATCAAATCCAGTGGTGCTGCCGAGGAGTGTGAGGCCTATCAGGAGGAATACAATGGCGATGATCCACCGCAAAACAAAGAGGGTAGTCCAGGTTCCAGCTGCCAGCGCGCTATCACGGGCCGAGCGGGTTGTCAGGAAAAACTGAAAATCCCACACATTTGGTCCTGCCAACACCCTGAAAATCATCCATGTAAATCCAATCACCATCACCGGACCAAACCAGTAGAAGTGTTGGTAAGCCTCTGGAGTGGATTCAAGATATCCGGGCCAGAGCTTCCAGGTGATAGCCAGAGAGTTCCATCCTTCCGGTTGGGAAGCTGCCAGACCAAGCCCGGTGTCTTGTGTGAATACAAAGATAACCAGGATGATAGCTCCAATTGTTATCAAAACAGTTTGGAAAATATCGGTAATAACGACACCATAGAATCCACCCAGGGTGACATAGATCCCAACTACGGCGAAGACAATCAGGGTGGATTGCCACCGTTCGAGGGGGAAGAATTCGCTGGCAAACTTGCCTATGCCTACGGCCATGTACATCAAGTTGAAAACCATGAGGATCAACAAAAAGATGGCTGAAGCCAGCCTGGCCATTTCAGCGTCACGATTTTTGCCAAAGCGTGTTTCGTTCCATTCGGCAAATGTCATGACCCCCGACCGGCGAATCCATTTGGCTTGGAATGCCATGTAGCCGGCCATCATAAACCATCCCCAGAAGATGTTGGTCATCCAAACGGTTTTTAGCCCGAGGTAAAACAGGGCTCCCACCAATGCCATGATCCCTGCGATATCGATATAACTCGAACAACCGGCGATTCCCAGTACCCACCAGGGCAGGTTTCGGCCAGCCAGGAAATAGCTGTCGAGCCCTGCCGAAGCCTTTTTGCGTATCAGGAAACCCATGATCGCTACTCCGATCAGGTATCCTAAGACAATGAGGAGATCAACCCAATGCAGACTCATAAGAATACTTTTAAATGCCGAAAATGGCAAAATATTCCAAGAGGGCTTTAACATTTTTTCACTTTTTCAGACCAGGATATTCGTCTAGCTTTCTTAATTTTCAGATTTCCCTGAACCTAAAAGAAAAATGAAGAAAGAGATGCTTACGCAGGCCAGAAGCCGAGCTGCCGAAATGCTGGCGAAAGCCGGAATTGTTATTACCGATCACGAGAAGCAAAATATGGAAATCGCTGATATGGGTCTGGATGACCTGGATCATATCGGATTGGAAGTTGTTGTTTATGAGAACAATGAACGCTATTGTGCCAAGGAGTTAGTGCTTTTTCCATGGCAGATTTGCCCTGAGCATCGCCATCCTACCGTATCGGAATCCAATATCGGTAAGCAGGAAACTTTCCGTTGCCGGTATGGCGAAGTCTATCTCTATGTTCCCGGCGAACCAGTTGCAAACCCTCGTGCTAGAGTGCCGGATCGCTACCGCGAATGGATGACGGTGTGGCATGAGATCGTGATGAAGCCGGGCGACCAGTTCACTCTGCCACCCAACACGCGCCACTGGTTTCAGGCAGGCCCTGATGGTGCGGTGGTTTCAGAGTTCTCATCCTGCAGTACCGATGAGAACGACCTGTTTACCGATCCGGGTATTGTGCGCGTTTAATGAAAATGAAAAGAACATCAGAACATCAGAATATCAGAATATCAAATAGTTACAGAAAAATGTCAAATTAAAAGAGTCATGAGAAAAGTCGTCTTATTACTAGTAACATCACTGTTCTTGTTGGCTGGATGCCAGCAGAAATCAGAATTAGAGATTCCTTACGAAAAGTACTCGCTAGATAACGGGTTAGATGTGATCCTCCATCAGGACCACTCGGATCCGATCGTGGCGCTTGCTATTCTTTACCACGTGGGATCCAACCGGGAGGATGAGGGACGCACCGGGTTTGCTCATCTTTTCGAGCATATCATGTTTCAGCGTTCGGAGAATATCCCTGAAGATCAGTTCTTTAAGATCATTCAGGATGCTGGTGGAACCTTGAATGGGGGCACCGGAAACGATGCCACAACCTACTATGAGGTGGTACCGAAAAATGCCATGGAAAAAATCCTGTGGATGGAATCAGACCGAATGGGATTCCTGACTAACACCATCACGGAGAAGACTTTCCAGATTCAGCAAAATGTGGTGCAGAATGAGAAAAGACAAAGCGTCGATAATGCTCCCTATGGCCACGTCAGTGAAGTCGTAGCAAAAAACCTCTACCCGGAAGGTCATCCCTATAGCTGGACTGTCATTGGGGAGATGGAAGACCTGTTTAATGCTACACTCGATGATGTTAAAGCTTTCCATGCGAGATTTTATGTGCCTAATAATGCAACACTGGTTCTTTCGGGTGATTTCGAACTGGAAGATGCTAAGCAGTTGATTGAAAAGTACTTCGGAGAGATTCCGCGAGGTGCCGATATGGATGATCCAAAGCCATGGAATATTAAACTAGACGAGACCAAGAAGCTCTACCATGAAGATAATTTTGCACGTGCTCCCCAGTTGAGAATGGTTTGGCCTACTGTCGAGCAATTCACCAACGACGCCTACGCTCTGGATTACCTGGGGCAGTTGCTCTCTTCAGGAAAAAAAGCCCCTCTGTACAATGTTCTTGTTAAAGAGAAAAAGCTCACCTCCAGTGCTCGTGCCTACAACTCAAGTCAGGAAATCACAGGCACCTTCGGACTGTCGGTTACCGCCAACGACGGAGTCAGCCTGAAAGAAGTGGAAGAGGCCGTTTTTGAGGCATTTGAACGTTTTGAGAAGGATGGTTTTACGGATCAGGATCTGGAAAGGCTCAAGGCTGGAATGGAAACAGGCTTCTATAGCGGGATCAGTAGTATTCTCGGAAAATCCTTCCAACTGGCTCAGTATAATGAGTATGCTGGATCACCTGACTATTACAAACAGGATATTCAGCGGATGAAAGAGGTAACAAAAGCCGACATTTTACGGGTGTACGAAAAGTACATCAAGGGGAAACCCTACCTGGCTACCAGCTTCGTTCCCAGAGGGCAGGCCGACCTGGTTGCTGATGGATCTATCAACGCCGGAGTTGTGGAGGAAGATATCCAAACCGCAACCCAGGTCGAGATTACCGATGAGGGCGATGATATGGATTACCCAAGAACTCCATCCGCTTTTGACCGCTCAGTCATGCCCACCGATGGACCGGATCCGGAAATCACCATCCCAACCATTTGGACCGATCAGCTGGCTAATGGTCTGAAGATTTATGGAATCGAGCATACGGAATTGCCTTTGGTCCAGTTTAATATCACCATTAAAGGAGGACACCTCCTGGAGTCGATGGATAAAGCCGGAACAGCTTCATTGATGGCTCAACTGATGAACGAGGGTACCCAAAATAAAACCCCGCAGGAGCTGGAGGAAGCTATTGAACTGCTCGGCGCCGGTATCCGCATTGGAGCAGGATCAACTTCAGTGAATATCAGCGCTAGCTGCCTGACCAGGAATTTTGAAGCGACCCTCGCCCTGTTGGAAGAGATGCTCCTGGAACCAAGATGGGACGAGGAAGAGTTCGAACTGGCCAAGATCCGTACACAGAACGGATTGAGAAGACAAAAAGCCAGCCCAACCTCGCTCGCCAGCGAACAATTCCAGAAACTGGTGTACGGCGAGGACCATATCTTCAGCGTCGGATCTTCCGGAACAGAAGAATCAGTAGCCGGCATTACCATCGATGACCTGAAAGCTTTCTACGAACAGAACATTTCACCTTCCGTAGCTAGCTTTCATATTGCCGGTAAGATTGACAAAGAACAGGTTGTCAGTGCATTGTCCTCAATTAACGAAAAGTGGTCAGCCCGTGAAGTGAGCTTCCCATCCTACCAGATGCCTCCCGCTCCGGAAAAATCACAGGTGTGGGTCCTCGATGTTCCCGGAGCTAAACAGTCGGTCATCCAGATCGGATGCCCTGGTCCGCTGAGAACAGATCCCGACTATTTTGCTGCAACCGTTATGAATGATAAGCTGGGCGGTTCGTTCAACGGATGGGTTAACCTAGTCCTACGAGAAGAAAAGGGCTACACCTACGGCGCCAGAACCAGCTTCTCCGGAAACGAAGTGGCCGGGACCTTTACGGCTTCCTCCCAGGTGCGCTCTTCGGCTACACTTGAATCCGTCGAAATCTTCCGCGACCTGATGGCCAAATACCGTGAGGGACTGTCGCAGGAGGATATCGACTTTACCCGTAACTCCCTCCTGAAATCATACGCCAGACGGTATGAAACCCTCGGAGCCCTCAATGGAATGCTTCAGGAAATCAGTACCTATAACCTGCCAGCAGATTTCGCAAGGACGGAACAACAAATCATTCGAAATATGACGGTAGAACAGCATAAAGAGCTGGCTCAGAAGTATATCGATCCTACCCGGATGTACTACGTGATCGCTGGAGATGCAGCAACCCAGGCCGATCCGCTAAAGTCTCTCGGGTTTGGTAATCCGATCATTGTTAAGTAATTATGAAAAAATCACTGATTGTCATCCTGCTGGGTCTGCTGATCTTCGGATCATGTAACACCCGGCAGGTCGATGAAGCTGAAATCCGATATGAGCAGTTCACGCTCAATAACGGATTGGATGTTATCCTTCATCAGGACCACTCCGACCCAATCGTGGCGGTGGCCATCCAATTCCATGTGGGATCCGGTCGGGAATCGCCCGGCCGGACAGGCTTTGCCCACCTGTTTGAGCATTTCATGTTCACCCGCTCGGAAAACGTGGATTTCGGACAGTTCGACCAACTGATCCAAAATGCGGGGGGGATGTCGAACGCTGGAACAGGGAACGATGCCACAACCTATTTTGAGGTGGTCTCGAAAAATGCACTCGAAAAAGTCCTCTGGCTCGAATCCGACCGGATGGGTTTTCTATCTAACGCCATCAATAAAAAAGCGCTGAACATTCAGCAGAATGTCGTTCAGAACGAGAAACGCCAGTACGAAGACAATGCCCCATACGGCTTCAACGAATGGGTGATCGCCAAAAACCTGTTTCCCGAAGGACACCCCTACAGCTGGACCGTTATCGGGGAGATGGAGGATCTGGTGAATGCTACCATCGATGATGCCCGTGAATTCCATGCCCGCTATTATGTGCCTAACAATGCTACCCTGGTCATTGCCGGTGATTTTGATTCTGCCGCGGCTAAAAGGCTGGTAGAGAAATATTTCGGCGAGATTCCCCGTGGAGCCGACTTGGAAGATCCTGATCCGATGCCGGTAAAATTAACCCAAACCAAGCGGCTGGTGCATGAGGATAACTTTGCCAGAACGGGTCTGCTGACTATGGTTTGGCCGGTTGTTGAGCAGTATCACCCCGATAGCTATCCGCTGAATTATTTGGCACAGCTGCTGTCCGAAGGTAAGAAGGCTCCATTGTACCAGGTGATCGAAAAAGAGAAAAAGCTGGCTTCACAACCCGAGGCCTATTGCAGTACAATGGAGGTGGCTGGAACATTTAATATATCAGTCACTGCTAATGAGGGTGTTAGCCTAAAAGCCGTCGAGGATGCCATCTTCGAATCGTTTGAACGATTTGAAAAAGATGGCTTTACCGATGCCGATGTGGAGCGGATCAAAGCCGGCTTAGAAACCGGATTCTACAACGGAATTTCCAGCGTTTTAGGGAAGGCCTTCCGGATGGCCCAATA
>JAAYIP010000265.1 GCA_012523435.1 Bacteroidales bacterium
AAATGTCCCCTTCGGAAATTGCTTCAACAGGGCACTCATCAATACAGGTGCCACATGCGGTACAGTCGTCTGTAATAACGTAAGCCATTTCTATAAATGTTAAAATTATGTAGGGCAAAGTTAAAGGTTTTTTACTACGGAACAAACCGGCTTTTCATTTGTTAATTATTGCTAACTTAACAGACAGATTCCATCAAAACCAAAACCAATAACTATGAGTTTTCTGCAATTTGACAAGACGCAACTGATTAATTTAGAGTATAGCCTCGCCAAAGAGGTGATCCTGGCCAACAGAACGGGTTCCTATGCCAGCTCTACCATCATCAATTGCAACACAAGAAAATACCATGGATTGCTCGTAGCACCGATTGAATCCATTGATGGGGGACGTCATGTCTTGCTTTCCTCTCTGAATGAAACTGTTATCCAGCACGATCAGGAGTTCAACCTGGGGATTCATAAGTATCCAACTGAGTACTATCCCAAAGGTCATAAATACGCGCGCTGGTTTGAGCTGGATCCGCTATGGAAACTGGTGTACCGGGTTGGTGGGGTAGTTCTCCATAAGGAGATCCTGCTGGATGACCAAACAGCCCGGGTTATGGTTCGGTACTATCTCCAGGAAGCCCATAGTCCTACATTATTGAGAATCAAACCATTTTTGGCCTTTAGAAGCATTCATTCCCTAAGTAAATCCAACCTGTGGGCCAATAAGCAGGCGGAGCCGGTGGCTAATGGTATCGCAGCTCAGCTTTACACAAACTACCCGAAACTCTATATCCAGGTCTCGAAAAAGGCGGATTTTGTTCCAACTCCGGATTGGTATTACCAGATTGAATACCTGAAAGAGGAGAAGCGCGGATATGATTTCAGGGAAGACTTGGTGGTTCCTGGGTATTTTGAGATACCCATACGGAAAGGGGAGAGCATAATTATGTCAGCCGGGCTGGATGAGATTGCTCCGAGTGGTTTAAAGCGGAGGTTTACCCTACAAGCGAATAAAAGACATATCCGAGATACCTTTGAGGATGTGCTCCTCGATACTGCAAGCTCTTTTATCCAAGAGAGAAATAACAGTCCGGAAATATTGGCAGGATACCACTGGTTTGGCTCGTGGGGGCGCTACTGCTGGATCGCCTTGCCGGGATTGACGCTTACGACGGGAGATAAGAGTAGGTTTATTACGATCGCCAAAAATATGGCCAGTATGACCCGGAACGGACAGTTTCCGAACCATTCGCCAGACCGGAATCATCCTATCTACCGGAATGCAGACAGTGCGCTCTGGATGATTTGGGCTATGCAACAATATGTCGTCCACACCGGAGATCACGATAATATCTGGAATGTTTGCGGCAACCGTTTGAGAGAAATCCTTCAGGCCTATCGCATGGGTAAGAACAAGGGGATAAGGATGTTGGATAACGGACTGATTGAAGCGTTTTTGCCTAGCATAGCCCTCACCTGGATGAATTCCTACGTAGATGGGGTACCTGTGACCCATCGACCTGGTTTGGTGGTCGAAATCAATGCTCTTTGGTATAACGCTGTATGCTTTGCAGTTGAACTAGCTGAAAAATCCGGTGATGATGCTTTCCTTGCCGAATGGGGACACCTTCCAGAAATGATAAAAAATAGTTTTATCGAAGTTTTCTGGGATACGGAACGGAAATATCTGGCCGACTATGTCCATCAGGGTGAAGCCAACTGGGATGTCCGTCCAAACCAAATCTTTGCAACCTCGTTACCCTATTCGCCGCTCCAAGATGAACAAAAACAAGCAGTTCTCGAACTAGTTCAAGGTGAGTTGCTTACGCCGAAAGGCCTGAGAACTTTATCGCCCAGACATGAGAATTTTCATGGCTTCTTCGAGGGAGACCATCGCAATAGAGACCTAGCCTACCACCAGGGTACAGTCTGGCCCTGGCTGATGGGACACTTTGCCGAAGGATGGCTCAGGTTGTATG
>JAAYIP010000266.1 GCA_012523435.1 Bacteroidales bacterium
GAGGGATCTTCGCACAGGGCAGAGACCGGTGAGTCGGGCAACCCATCGGTGATGCTGGTCCAGCTTGCTCCGTAATCAGTTGTTTTATAGATAAATGGCTTGAATAGATCATTTCGAAACCCGGATTTTGTGATATAGGCTGTGCCAGCATTAAAAGCTGAGGCAACAGCCCGGGTGACGTACAGTTCGGCAGGGATATCCTTCTCATGTAGCCGGTCGGTTAGATCCTCCCAGGTGGCTCCGTGGTTTCGGGTTAGCTGCACCCGACCATCATCGGTGCCGACCCAGATGACTCCAGCCTCCAGTGGTGATTCATTGATGGCGGAGATGGCACAATACTGCATGTGTCCCTTCCCGTTGATTTTCTCCGGATCGTTCGTGGTCAGATCCGGACTGATCTTCTCCCACGTATCACCGCGGTTCATCGAACGGTGCAGGTGTTGACCGCCCGTATAGATGACGGAATTATTGAATGGGCTGATTTCCAGTGGTGTAGTCCAGGTAAAACGAACCTTGTCTTCCCCTTTTTCGGCTTTCGGGATGATATATTGGCGGGTCCCCTGGAGCTGATCAACGCGGTTATGGAGGCCTAACTGGCCGGTATAATAGAGCCAGCGGTTATTTTCACGGTCGATTTTGGTGTACATGCCATCGGCTTCACCGGTGATCACCCAGTTTTCGGGACCGATAGCGCCCGACCAGTTATTGCTTGGTCCTTTCCAGGTTTCGTGATCCTGCAGGCCAAGATACACGTTATATGGTTGAGAATCATCAGCTTCCACATCATAAACCTCGCCTCCAGGTAGGTGATAATAGTGGTTCATGGTGAGACCCTGGTCCCAGGTTGAATAGATTCCGCCATCGCTGCCCAGCTTGATATGGCGAGGGTCTTCCGGATCGATCCAGAAGCAGCGCACGTCGCCAAAATTGCTCACGAAGCGATCGCGGCTGCGCCATCCCTGTGGCCAGGTCTTACCTCCATCGAACGAGTAAAACATCGAGACTCCGATGATATAGACATTCTCGGGGTTCACCGGATCGACATAGATTTGGTTAAAGGAGTAGGCAGCTTTGCCGCTGACATCGGTATTCTCGTCTGATACTTTCCGCCAGGATTCGCCGGCATCATCTGATCGGTACACTTCGCCTCCGATCAGGGCGTCGTAGGTGGCATCGATATTAGCGTCGGTCTGGCGCATTTTGGACAGATCGAAGTTGGGATCGGGGTTAAGGTTTTGAATGACAGCGTATAGGATATTAGGGTTAGCTCGATGGATATCGATTCCGATGCGGCCGATTTCGCCCTGTGGCAGTCCGTTGGTGAGGATATCCCAGGATTCTCCGCCGTCAGTTGTTTTATAGATTCGGCTACCCTGGCCGGCGGGTTCGAAGGTCCATGGCAGGCGATATTTTTCGTAGGATGCTGCATAGATCACGTCGGGGTTAGAGCGGTTCATGACCAGGTCGATCACTCCGATATGTTCATTGATATAGAGGATTTTCTCCCAGGTTTCGCCTCCGTCGGTTGTTTTGAACACGCCACGTTCCTCGTTTGGGGTAAAGAGGTGGCCCATCACGGCCACATAGACGATATTTGGGTTTTGCGGGTGTATGATGATTCGGTTGATATGGTGTGAGTTGGTGAGTCCGCGGGGGATCCAGCTTTTTCCGCCATCATCGGATCGGAAGATGCCGTTTCCGGCGTAGGAGGATCGTGCGTTGAAAGCTTCGCCGGTGCCCACCCAGAGCTGTTCGGGGTTTTGTGGAGCCACCTCTACGGCTCCGATGGAGGTTGTTTCCAGCTCATCGGTGATACAGAAGAAGGTTGTTCCGTTGTTGATAGTTTTCCACACGCCTCCGGCGCGCAGGGCGACGTAGAAGGTGTAGCGGTTGGCTTCGTCGGGTTTTTCCGGTACAGCGATATCGCCCACCCAGGCGCCCGCCCGGAATGCTCCTATATTCCTGTATGTGAATGATTTAAAAAGATCTGGGCTGATTTGAGCCTTGACTCCCGATAGGGAGCTGATCAAGAGCAGGGTGATCCAGAGGGTCAGGTAGCAGAGGGCTTTTGTTTTCATGGCTTGAATAGTTAATTGGATAAAAATAGTGAATGCGAAGTTGAAATCGGCATTCGGGCTGGCGAATGAAAACCAAACTGCTATAAAACACGAACGGGAAACCATCGTTTGATGATTTCCCGTTCCCACTCTCCTTTTGCCGTAGCATCTGGTTGTGGCCAAGCTACTGTTTCGAGCCGCCTGGGTTATTTTTTTAACCTGGTGGGATGGGCCTTTCGGCCTTCGGTAATCCCGGGTGTGTGTTCCGCCTTTGGCCTGACTTACGTCTGCCTCCAGGTGCAGCCGGCACCACGTTTTACCCTTTCAGGAGACCGCTTCCGGTTACTTTCGGCTGGTTCGGCTTTTTCCGGATCACTCCTTCAATTGCCCTGCCGGTCGATTTTTCGCCTTGACCTCTACCTGATAGTCAGCTTCGCTTTCGCTGTATCTGAATCATCCCTTTCAAAGAACCCCCCAGTTGGTTGCGACCTTTTATCGCTCACTTGGTACGAACAAATATATAGCAGAAAATCAATTTGTCAAGAGGTTTTACCCCCTTTGTATAAACCATGAATCAACATGGGTTATTAACAATTGTTCATAACTTTTACTTCGTAATCCGCTCGAGTCTTTTCATGATAGAGAAGATGAAGAGGGCGGAAAGCAGACAGCAAACGATGAAGATGAGCCACAGTTTCCAGAGGTCGAGAGTTCCCCAGAAGGTACTGCCTACGAAGAGAAGTTTATTACCCACGGCGGTAGCCAGAAGCCAGCCACCCTGCATGAGACCCTGGAACCGGCCAGGAGCTACCTTGGAGACGAAGGAGAGGCCGATGGGGCTGAGGAACAGCTCGGCAACGGTCAGCACCAGGTAGGACGAGATCAGCCAGTAAGGCATCACGCGCGAGGAGTCGGGCACCGGGCTGAACTTGACGACCCCGGTTTCGTCCACGATCTTCAGCTCGTGGGGTGACACGAGGTTGAGGGAGGCGACCAGAATGATCAGGAATCCAACAGCGGCGATGATCATCCCGATACCGATCTTCCGTGGCGTGGAAGGCTCTTTGCCTCTCTTGTTCAGCCACGAGAAGAATCCCATCACGATGAAGGTGAGGGTGACAATAAAGAGTGGGTTAAACGACTGGAACACTTCGGGAGAGATGGGGTTTTCGGCTTCGCCTTTACGGAAGAAGAAGAAGGCTGCCGTGCTTCCTGCCACCAGCAGGGCGGCTCCCATCAGTCGGGTGTTCAGGGTGCGCTTGCGCCCGAGTACAATCACCAGTCCGGCGATGAGTGCGATCACCGAGAGAATATTCTCCAGGGTGAAGAACATATAGGTGTATGGATCGACAGCTTTAACTGTGTAGTCACGAGCGAAGAAGGTGAGTGTCAGGCCGTTCTGATGGAATGACATCCAGAAAAAGATCACCACCAGGAATACCAGGGTAAGCGCGATGACTCGCTGGCGCTCTTCCTTTCTGGAGATGGTGATAATCCAGGTGACGAAGACGGCAAAAAGCCCGAAAGCTGCACCTGTAGCGATGTTATCGCCATCCAGCATGGTGCCGCCAGTAGCAGTAGCTTTCAGCAGGGAGATGCCGACGGCAGCAAGAATCCCAACCAGGAGGGCAGGGACGATAGCCATAGGTTTTTCGCCGAAAGAGATGGTCTGCTGGGTGGCAGATTTCTCCTTGTTGGGGAGCATCTTGTTAAACACCATATAAACCACGAGTGAAATCACCATGGCAATGGCAGCGATCATAAAGGCATAATTATAGCCCCGTGCAAAAATATCCAGATACGATTGGGCAAAAGCTGACAGGTCAGTTATTGCTCCTCCCAGACTTACCTGATTGGCTAGAGTCTGCAGCTGCGTTGGATCCTGCAGGGTGCCATCCAGGAACTGATGGCAGAGAGCCGGAAGGGCTCCGTCGTGCAGAAAACCGTTGGATTCAAGCCACCAGTTGCGGATGCCAGTGGCAACAAAGGGAGCAAAGAACGCTCCTACGTTGATCCCCATGTAGAAAATCATGAAGGCTGAGTCGCGAATCCCGGCATACTTTTCATCATCATACAACTGCCCAACCACGGCCTGTAGGTTCCCCTTGAAGAGCCCGTTACCAAGGGCAATGGTCCCCAATCCAACAATGGTGATTGCTAAAGGCAGCCCCGGGAAAGCCAACAGGGCATACCCGGCAAACATGATGATCTGACCGAACAAAATCACGGTCTTGTATTTGCTGGTGTAGTCGGCGAGCAAACCTCCAAGCAGTGCCAAGGCATAAATGGCAAAATAGAACCAGCTGTAGATGCTTCCGGCAACATCTTCTGACAGGCCATACTTGGCCTGAAGGAATAGAACCAGGATAGCCATCATCGTGTAAAATCCGAATCGCTCGCCCATATTCGCAAAGAAGGCGACGATCAGACCCTTAGGATGCTTTTTGAACATAATCGCAATAGTTATAAGTTTATACTAGAACACCGAAAGGAATTCCACAAATATAGAAATCTTTTGTTTTCGCTTCTAGTTCATCGGTTTTTGAGTAGTTTTATGGATCATGAAGATACTACTCACCGGCCAGATCAGAGCAGCGGATGAGTTCACGATCCGGGAGGAGCCCGTGCGTTCTATCGACCTGATGGAGCGGGCTGCAGAAGGCCTTTCCTCCTTCATCAGAAGTGACTTTCCCTCCTCCTCATCCTTCCGTATTTTTGCCGGAAACGGAAATAATGGGGGCGATAGCATCGCCTTGGCCCGGATGCTCGCTCATCGAGGTAAACAGATCCGATTATATGTCCTAAAATCAGATCGGGATTCCTCGCCGGATAACCGCACTAATCTGGAGCGTTTGCCTGATTTGAATAATCTGGAAATGAGTATGATAGGGCCCAATGATCCCCTTCCCGAAATTGACGCTGATGAGGTGATCGTCGATGCGATTTTTGGCTCCGGGCTCACCCGCGAACCAGCTGGCAATCCAGCCCGGATCATCGATCACATCAATGCATCAAAATGCAGGGTGATCTCGGTGGATATTCCATCTGGCCTGTACGGCGATGATAACCGCACTAACAGTCACCAGCATACAGTCAGAGCTACCGCCACTTACTCTTTTCAGTTTCCGAAGCTCTGCTTCTTCATGCCCGAAAATCTTCCTTTTGTCGGGCGCTGGAGTGTGATACCCATCGGGTTGCACCCTGCCTTTATCGAATCCTGCGAGACTCCCTGGCACTACACCGATGGGGCTGATGCTGCCTCTTGGTTGCCTGGCCGGTCGAAATTTGATCATAAGGGCACCTTTGGCCATGCCATTCTTTTCTGTGGATCGACCGGAAAGATGGGGGCAGCAATCCTGGCAGCACGAGCGGCCCTGCGCTCCGGATGTGGTCTGCTGACTATCCACATTCCATCCAGTGGCAACGCCATCATCCAGGGTGCGGTACCCGAAGCCATGACTGACCCCGACCGGGATCCCGACAGCTGGTCGGAGACTCATGACTTATCGAGGTTTACCGCTGCCGGTGCTGGTCCGGGAATTGGGCAGTTGCCGGAAACCTGGAGGGCCCTGACTTATCTCTTGGAAAAATCAACGCAGCCCTTGGTGTTGGATGCCGATGCACTGAATCTTTTAGCTGCTCACCCAGGATCCCTACTGCAAGTTCCCCGAAAGAGTATTCTGACACCTCATCCGGGTGAATATAACCGGATCTTTGGAGAGGACCCTGATCAGCTCACCCGAATCTTCCGCCTCCGCGAAATGGCAAAAGCCTATCAGCTGGTGATCGTTCTGAAAGGTGCCCACACGGCAGTGGCCGGACCCGATGGGTCGGTCTGGTTTAATAGCACAGGAAATCCGGGGATGGCCAAAGGGGGATCGGGTGATGTACTCACCGGTATCATCACCTCCATGCTCGCCAGAGGGCTGGAACCTTTTACCGCTGCGCGGCTCGGCGTGTATGTCCACGGCCTGGCCGGCGACCTTGCTGCTGCACAGAACGGCTACGAAGCGTTGACAGCCGGTGATATAATTAACTATCTTGGCGCGGCGTTTAAACGAATACAAAAGAGATCATGATGAAATACCTGAAAATCCCACTGCTCTGCCTGATCGTCCTGAGTGCGGCAGGCTGCGCTTTTCAAACCCCCATGACCGGTAAGGTGACTGTCACCAAAGCACAACCCGGCACTGAGATTGAAAACTTTTCATTGTATTACAGCTTGCCTCGTACTGTTTTGGATATCAGTATGATAGTGGATAAAACCGTCACCCGACCCGGACCTTTTGCGGCCTACGCCGAAAGGTTTCTGGGGGTGCCCGGTGTGGTGAATGCCGAAACGGTGGAGTATTCCATCGTCGAAGTGAAAACTTCCAGTCACCCGGAAAAAGACCCGGAACAGATCTTCCTTTTGAATCCCCAGGGGAACTCTTATGGCTCTAAAGTAAGCCTCACCGCTGAGGGAATTATCCGCGGAATCAACATTCCCATTAATACGGATCTTACCATTAGCCAGGTCTCTGCGGCTGACTTACGAGAGCTGCAGTTCGATAATCCCGAATACCCTGATCTGACTCTTCGTAAGAATTTTGAGCCGATCCCCGATACTATCTTCCGGATTGTGCGGACGGATACTTCATTCTACCGTCTGCCGCTCATTAGGAAGGTAGAAAGCCAGAAAACACTACTGGAACAGGCCGAAGAGGCTGCTGATGTGCTGATGAAAATCCGGACTACCCGGTTTAATCTGCTTAACGGCGAGCTGTTTGATCAGCTCGACTCGCCAGTGGTCTTTCCGGAAGGAACAGCCATTGAGGTAATCATGCGGGAGCTGAACCTGTTAGAGCAGGACTACCAGTCGCTGTTTACCGGTCGGAGCCAAACCACCCGCGCAACCTATCATTTTTCCTACACACCCGTGGGAACCGATTTGACAGAGGAGGCGACAATTTGCTATTTCTCTAGTATTTATGGGGTTAGCGAAGAGAGAACTGGCAATGGTGAGCCTGTCACGATTCATTTGAGTCGCTCGCTTTTGAACCAGTCGGAGCCCATCCGCTTCAATGAAGGAACGGAGAAAGACCCCAAAGAGAAAGGGCTGGCGTACCGGATTCCGGAGGTGGTGAAGGTGGAGATCAATCGCTTGGGCAAGAGCCTGTTTGTCCGCGAGATGCTCATCGCTCAGTGTGGTCCCGTGGGATTCATTCCCCCGGAAGTGTTGGCTGACGACCAGACTGCCGTTGAATATTATCCGGCTTTCGGGTCAATAAAAAACATCTTTAGAAGGTGATCATTTTTTATACTTTTAAGCCATCTTAAAAAATCACTTCAATTTTTATTCATGGAAAAGCTTAGAAAAACGCTACGGGACTCCAAAACTGCCCGGTGGACTGCCTTGGCTATTGTGGCCTTTACGATGCTGTGCGGGTACTATCTGACGGATAGTATGGCTCCCCTGAAAGGGCTGTTGGAAGGACAGCTGGAGTGGAACAGCTCCCAGTATGGCTTCTTTACCAGTGCTTATGGCTGGTTTAACGTATTCCTTTTGTTCCTCATCATCGGCGGAATCATCCTTGATAAAATGGGGGTTCGCTTTACGGGATTAATGGCCGCAAC
>JAAYIP010000267.1 GCA_012523435.1 Bacteroidales bacterium
ACGAAACTAACCCCGATATTGTTCTGGCTGCTACCAGCGGTGGAATCTTCAAAACAACCGATGGCGGAATCTCCTGGGCAAGAAAATCTTCCGCAGGTGGGCATTATAAAGACATCAAATACAAGCCGGGCGATATGAACGTTGCCTATGCCTCCGCTACTAATCCGACTGGCTTTTACCGAAGCGAAGACGGGGGAGAAAGCTGGAGTATTGTACCCGCGGAGAACGGCGTACCAGAAGGGGGGCGTATCGTCATCGGTGTTTCACCGGCAGCAAATTCAATCGTGTATATCGTCGCCGGAGCTACAGCTTATCAGGGCTGCTTCGTCTCTACCGACGAAGGACGAACCTTTACAGCTCAGTCAACTTCACCCAATATCCTCGGCTATGCACCCGATGGAAGTGATAATAAAAGTCAGGCCTGGTACGACCTCTCCATCTATGTCGACCCCGAAAATTCACAGATCATCCACGTGGGAGGCATCAATATGTGGCGATCAGATAACGGTGGAAAAAATTGGAAACTAACAGCCCACTGGGTGGGTAGCGGCGCTGCCGAAGTTCATGCCGACCAGCACACTTTCGGCTATAACCCCGTGAATAAACGACTCTACGCCGGAAATGATGGCGGCATCTATTATACCGATGATAAAGGAACCCGCTGGGTCGAAATCACCGAAGGCCTCGGTATTGGCCAAATCTATAAACTCGGCGTCAGCGCTACTAACCCCCATAAAACCGTTACCGGATTCCAAGATAACGGCAGCGCAACCTGGATCGGCGGCGACTGGATGAGCTCAGGAGGTGGAGACGGCATGGAATGTGCCATTGATCCTTTTGATTATCAGTATAGTTACACCACCCTTTACTATGGAAGCATCACCCAATACCTCTTCAATGGTAGCTACCGAAATGTGGCAGGAGAAGGGGTGGGTGGAATCGACGAGTCAGGCGCCTGGGTTACCCCATTCATCATCCATAAAGCAGATGGAAACACTATGCTTGTTGGATATAAAAATGTCTGGATCACCCACGAATTAAAACACCCCTCCCAAACTAGATGGAAGAAAATATCCAATAGCTTGGCCGGTCGCAACGATATGAATATCAGTGTCCTGGAGCAATCTGGCGCTGACCTGGATATGCTTTATATGGTCAGGTCCGACCGTAAACTGTTCCGAACCGACAATTTCAATGCTCCTACGGTTGTCTGGCGCGACTTATCAGCCGGATTACCGGATAATGGCACCCCATCAGACATCAAAGGACACCCCTTTGACCCCAACGTAGTTTATATGACGCTCAACCGGAAAATCTATAAGTCGGTCGATAAGGGCGAAAACTGGTTCGATATCAGCGGATCACTCCCGAGCATCTCCTTTTTTACCATTGCCTTTGACCAAACCACGGAGGAGAGCCTCTATCTGGGGAGCGACGCAGGCGTTTATTACAAAGCAAGTAATTCCGATGATTGGATTCTGTACAATAATGGCATGCCGGCAGCTGCCAGGATCACCGAGCTGGAGATCTACTACGATCACCTCGACCGGAATGGTTCACGGATCCGGGCAGCCACTTTTGGTCGCGGCATGTGGGAAGCCGGACTGGCGCCTGAAAACCCGCTGCTTGCACCCGTATTCCTTAGCGCTGAGAGCACCGGCGAGCATATCAGCCTTACCTGGAACGCTCCTTTTTATCCGCAGCACGTAACGGGATACAAAATCCTGCGAAACGGATCATTCTGGGACAACACCACCGCGCCGTATTATACCGACATCGATGTTACCAAGGGCGTTTCTTACACCTATCAAGTTGTTGCCCTCTATGAAGGAGGCATGGAATCTCCCGGATCAAATCAGGTAATGGCCATGGTCACTGACCCCGTACTCCTTCCATGGTTGGCTGATTATGAGCAGGGTACTGATGGATTCACCGCGAACTTCTTCCATGGCGGATGGCAACACGGCTCTTCATCCGAGCTCGGAATCCCCGGAAATGATGGCCAATTTTTCGGCATCCGCAGCGACAATGTAACCCCGGGAATGCCCGTCGCAGATTACCTGATTTCCCCATCAATCGACCTGGGTCAATATGCCGGATCAAC
>JAAYIP010000268.1 GCA_012523435.1 Bacteroidales bacterium
CATATTATTGGCTATATCCACCATGCAGATCTTTTTAGAAATCCACTGAATATCAGAGAAATGATCAGGCCAGTACCCTTCGTTCCGGAGACAATGCCAGCTAATAAGCTTCTAACCGGCCTTCTCGATAACAGACAAAACATTGCCGTAGTCATTGATGAGTTCGGAGGAACAGCAGGATTAGTTTCGGGAGAGGACATTTTGGAAGAGATCTTTGGAGAAATTGAGGATGAACACGATTCTCCTCATTTGGAAGAAACACAAATTACTGAACACCAATTTAGATTCTCTGGTCGACTAGAAATCGACTATCTCAACAAAACCTATGGCCTCAATCTACCTGTTTCGGACGACTACGAAACGCTCGCAGGACTTATCCTCTATCATAACCCCTCTCTGCCAAAAGTGAACGACTCATTCCACATTGGCCCCTATACAATACGGATACTCAAAAGTTCACATACACGGATTGAAATCATTTTACTATCTTCGTAGCCTGAATTTTTTAGGGTAACAACACATGGCTACATTACAGACTTTACGGAATCGCGCAGGTGTGCTGATGGCCGTCGTTATTGGATTATCTTTACTTGCTTTCATACTGGGTGACTTCCTGAATTCCGGAGCTAGTTTCCTGCAAAGGAATCAGATGGAAATCGGAGAGATCAATGGTAAATCGATCAATTATTTCGATTTCCAGGCAAGAGTTGAGCAGAGTGTGGAGAGCTACAAGCAAAACTCAGGCATGACCAGCCTCGATGAAGGGACCTACGCCTCCATCAGAAACCAGGTCTGGAACAACTACATGAATGAAATGCTCTTCGAAGACGAGTATAAATCCCTTGGACTGGGTTGCAGCTCTGACGAGCTCTTTGACATGGTTCAGGGCCAGAATATCCACCCCCAGATCCTGCAAGCTCCCGTCTTTCAAAATCAGGTGACTGGCATGTTCGACCGCAGTCTGGTTATTCAGTTCCTGAAAAATATGGAACTTGAACCAACCGGCCAACAAAAAGCTCTCTGGGTTGAATACGAGAAAGAACTGGTGAAAGACAGAATCTTCACGAAATATCAAAATTTGATATCAAAAGGACTGTTTGTAACGAGCAAGATGGTAGATATCGATTATGTAGAAACCAACAACAAATACGACTTTGATTACGTAGCAGCTCGTTACGCAACGACACCTGATAGCTTAGTGACTGTTACTGAGGTCGATGCACAAAATTACTACCAAGCCCACCTGGATCAGTTTGAGCAGGAAGCCTCCCGCGACTTGAGCTATGTAGCCTGGGAAATACTACCCTCACAAGCTGACCGCGATGCCATAGAAAACTGGATCCACGAACAAAAAGAGGAGTTTTCTAGGATCGAGAATGTGAAACAATTCGTCTCCCTTAACGCAGACAGTCCATTCAGCGAGAATTACTTCGACCTGTTTCTCCTCCCCGACACGATGCAGTCTTGGGTTCCTACTGCAAACCCCGGAGATGTATTTGGACCTTACCTTGAAAACAATGACACCTGGAAATTGGCCCGGATAACCGATATTCGTGACCTTCCCGACACGGTAAAAGCCAGCCACATCCTGATCCAGCCAGATAACGGCAATTTTGATGCTGCTCAAAAAACAGCCGACAGCATCCTCCAGGAGATCAAGAAGGGAGCTGATTTCGCTCAGCTGGCTCTTGTTCATGGAACAGATGCCACTAAAGACAATGGTGGCGATCTGGGTTGGTTCGCCATGCAGGAAATGATCCCGGAATTCTCCCAGGCCTGCTTCTTTGGCCAGAAAGGTGACCTTCTCACCGTCAAAACTCAATATGGCGTTCATGTCATCTATATTGCCGACCAAGGACCTAAATCCAAGAAATTTCAGGTGGCCTTTCTCGATCGCCAGATCACGCCGAGCAGTCAGACTATCGAAAACATCTACTCCGAAGCATCAAGATTTGCGGCTACTTATGGAACCAGCCAGAAATTTGATGAAGGAATCCAGGAAGAAAAATTAACCAAAAGATTAGCCACAAATCTCCGGGAAGGGGATGCAGCCATCCCTGGGCTGGAAAATCCAAGAGAGTTAATCCGTTGGGCTTATGAAGCAAAAAAAGGTGATCTCTCTAAAATCTACGAATTTGGCAACCGCTTTGTCATTGCTAAACTTACCGAGGTCAGAGATACTGGAACCGCTCCGCTGGATCAGGTAAGAGCTCAGGTCGAAAATAGCGTTCGTAATGAAAAGAAGGCCGAATACCTGATCTCGAAGATCAACCAGATACTCTCTTCGGAGAAGTCGCTTGATGCCGTTGCCAGCACAGTAGGAACTACAGTTCAGCAGGCACAGGGGGCTTACTACACATCCTTTTCAATTACCGGCATCGGAATTGAGCCAAATCTAACAGGCACACTCCCACATTTACAAATCAACGAGGTCAGTGGCCCAATCAAAGGCCGGAATGCTGTTTATGTTGTCAAGGTTACTCACTCATACAAACAAGAAACCGATCCTCTTGAATCAAGGCAGCGCTTAGAACAGGCCTATGCCTCGAGAACTGGATATCAAGTCTTCCAGGCACTGGAGAAAAAAGCTAAAGTGGTTGACCGCAGGAATAAATTTTATTAGAAACTCTCATCTTACCAAGATAAAAGGCTCTGTCGCATAAATGACAGGGCCTTTTTTTAGATCATCAGAGCAGATTCCCAACCTAGGTTATCAGGCTCTAAAAGGGAAAGCAACACCAGGCCAGTACCCGCAATTCCCTCCAGAAGGCCATAGTTCGAGACATAGCGGTCGCCGGTGGTGAAATAAGAGAATCCGCCGGCGAAACCCTCCCGGCCCCCAAAATCAAAGGTAGCTTGCACCCACCGGATTGCTGCATCAGACAGCTCCTGGTGGCCAGTAAGTTCACCCATTTTATAGAATATCAGCGCAAGTCCGGCCGTTCCATGACACAAACAGGTATCAAACAGACGATTTGGCTCCAAACTGGTTCGCTTTGTGGCTTTCCTCAGAATAGCGGAAGCCTCCACCTGCCAATCGGCTCTGCCAGCATGAGCCCCTGTCAGCCAAAGAGCCATTGCCACCCCTAGGTCACCGTAGCACCAAGCTAAACGACCAGGTTTATCGGGTTCACCTTTAATCAAACGGTGAGGGAAGACGGAACCATTTGGTGAATTCGTTAACCTATTGTCCAGCAAAAAGTTAACAATGGGCTCCAATTCCACAGCCGACTTAAACCGACTGAGTA
>JAAYIP010000036.1 GCA_012523435.1 Bacteroidales bacterium
TCTACAATGAGTTTTCCAAGACCAAAAGCCACATGGGCAATTCCATCTTCCGGTGTCTCTTTGCCAATAGGATAAAAATTGATCGACCGGGCTACCCCAGAAACGGTCGGGTAAAAACGATTACCATACCCAGTGCCACACACCTCCTGCAAAATAATCGCCATTCGCTCGGCATCAATAACATTCTGTGTTGCTTCCAGATAGGTTTTTGAACTCTTAAAATAGACCGAAGCATAAACTGCCTTGATCGCATCGGCAACCATCTGGATCATCCGTGCATCATCGCCCTCTACGCGAGGAAGCATGAAAGTTGAATAAATTCCAGCAAATGGCTGATAATGACTATCTTCCAACAAGCTAGAAGAACGAACCGCAACCGGATTCTCAACAACTCGGATAAAAGCCTCCAAATCCTTGTAAATCCCTACGGGGAGTTTTGCTTTGACAAAAGTCTGCAATAGCATCTCATCGCTCTGCCCGGCCCCAACTATGCTCCACAGGTTATTGAGCTCCATGAACTCCTCGAAGACATCAGTTGATAAAACCACCGTTCGTGGAATCGTAACCTGAATCCCAGGCCACCTCTCGGCTAAATCGTGCTGTTTAATAAACGAATCGATAAATGCCAGCCCTCTGGCTTTCCCTCCAAGTGATCCCTCTCCAATGCGTGAGAACAACATATACTCGTCAAATCGCTCCCGGTCGAACGTACTGATCACCCCTCTAGCCTTAGAGATCCGGTAGGAAGAGATAATTTGATATATATATTGACGCCCAGCATCAACGCTTTCAAAATCATCAACTGACTTGTGTTTAAGATGACGACCAATCTGAAAAAAAGCCCTGGCATTCAGCCATTTAGAGACATCATTATTACTAAAGTGGTATTTAAGTGATGCTGCAGGAATCCGCATGATCATATCCTGCATCTCTTTCAAATTGGAGACCCGCTCAATCTCCTTCCCGGTAGCCGGATCCCGAAAAATGAAATCCCCGAAATTCATGTGACGCAACATGAAATTCCTCAAATCAACTTCCAACGTCTTACTGTATTTATGCAAAAAACTCACATTCAGATCTTTAGCGACTTTCTGATTACTCAGTTCTGAGGATTGCAGAAGAAACGGTAGATGAGGATCAATTTCTCGAACCTTCCTGCACAACTTAAGGCCAGCCTCAGGGTCCTTTCTGACACTTCGGTTGAATGAGATATCGGAAATAATTCCCAACAAATTATCTTGATACTGCTCAAAAAGAGCCATCCCCTGTTCAAAATTGGTCGCCAAAATAATTTTTGGACGTCCTCGCATGCGCAGCATCTTCCGATGCTCGTTCAACCCTTCCAGCATAAATGATTTGGATTGCTTAAATAGAATCTTGTAAATACTTGGGAGATAAGAAGAGTAATACCGGATAGAGTCTTCAATCAGGAGAATAACCTGTACACCAACCTCATTAACATCAAATGCGATGTTCATGCGATCCTCAATCAGCTTAATGATAGCTACCAGAATATCGGTGTTACCCAGCCAGGAAAAAACATAGTCGATGGCGCTGAGGTCTTCCCGTTCTAATTTTATTGAAACCTCCCGGCTGAAAGGAGTTAAGACTACAATAGGAATATAGGGATGTTGGCTCTTGATCCGTTGCGACAACTCAAACGGATCCATTTCACCAACGCTCAACATTGTGATTACCAAATCAATATGCTCTCTCTCGAGGCAAGCGAAAGCTTTATGGGCGGTATTAGCCTGAATAAAAACGGGAGGATAGCGAAGGTTCAGGGAGACATATTCCGTAAAGATCTGTTCATCTATCCGTCCATCTTCCTCTAGCATGAAGAAATCGTAATTACTGCAGATAATCAATACTTTACTGATTCTCCTCTGCATCAACACCTTGAATTCAGCTTCACTGAAATCCAAGCGTTCCTGGTTGATCAGATTTTTAGGTTCCATCCATTATCAGATTACGGCTATGGCCGAAGTTAACAAGATTGGATTAGTAAAAAAATGGGGCTGCTTGTCCCAAGCAACCCCACTACGTTATCGAATACCGATGATTATCATACCTCCCACACCTGTCCCGAGAGGAACAGTTCTTCTACGCTTTTAATCTTTGCGGTCGATTGAACATTAGTAATTTGGCTAGCAACCTTCTCATCATAAGTTGCTGGGCTCTCATAGGCACGAATCACCCCAAGTGCTATCGGGAAACGGGGATACTCCATATTCGCCAGCAACAGATGAATTCCGGCAAATTCGGAGTAGGCATCGTGAACCAGAATATCGGATTCGGTGATTCCGTCTTCGCCGAGCTGCACCACATTAAGCTGATTATTCTTCAGAATCAGCCCTTTATCCCTGGCTTTACCGAAAATCATTGGTTTTCCATGTTCTAGCAGAATGGTTCGATCCTCACGATTTTCACGGTCGGTAATGTCCGACCAAACCTGATCGTTAAAGATCACGCAATTCTGGAGGACCTCGACGATCGAAGCCCCATGGTGTTTTGCCGCTTTCAGGAAGACCTCAGTGGAGTGTTTTGGCATAATATCGATACAGCGGGCAAAAAAGGATCCTCTGGCACCGATGGTAATGGCACCAGGTTTAAAAGGCCGTTCGACCGTTCCAAAGGGCGAAGTCTTAGTTTTCGACCCCTCTTTTGATGTCGGAGAATACTGGCCTTTGGTTAAGCCGTAAATCTGATTATTGAACAGAATCAGATTAACATCAATATCGCGTCGGATCAGGTGGATGAAATGATTTCCACCGATAGCCAGAGCATCACCATCGCCAGTGATCACCCAAACACACAGGTTGGGATTAGCCACCTTCACGCCGCTGGCAATAGGCATAGCTCGACCATGGATTCCATGAACACCGTAGGTATTTAAATAATACGGGAATCTTGAAGAGCAGCCGATTCCGGAGATAAAGACGATATCTTCGTGCTTAAAACCGAGCTGTGGCATCGCCTTCAAAACTGAGTTTAGAATGGCATGGTCGCCGCATCCGGCACACCACCTGACCATCTGGTCACTCTTAAAATCTTCAGGTTTCAATTCGTTGATAGTCATGCTTTAGTCCTCCAGATTTTTCAGGATTGCCGCTTTTAGATCATTGACCGTAAAGGGCAGACCCATAATTTTGTTGAATTGGCGATACTGGTATTCAGGAAATTTCATTCTGAGATGATTGACAAACTGCCCCAGGTTGATCTCGCAAACCAGATGCTTTTTAAATTTGGATAACAACGCTCCGGTATTAGCGGGAAGCGGATTGATGTAGTTGAAATGCGCCAAAGCAACTTTGTGCCCTTCGCGGCGGATCTCGGTCAACGCCGATACCAGATGACCAAAAGTCCCACCCCATCCAATGATCAGGAGTTCAGCGTCTTCATCGCCAATAATTTCCTGATTCGGAATATCTCGAGCTACATTTTGCACCTTTTCCTCACGAATATGAGTCATCAACTCATGATTTTCAGGAACATACGAAACAGAACCGGTGCGATTCATCTTTTCCAGTCCACCGACACGATGTTCGAAACCGGGCATTCCGGGTACGGCCCAAGTTCTGACCTGTGTTTTTTCATCCCGCAAATAGGGCATCCAATCTTTTGCATCGGTATTTGGCTTCGGGACCTTAATTTCCGGGAACTGATTCAGATCCGGAATTCTCCAGGGCTCAGAACCATTAGCAAGAAATCCATCAGAAAGTAGAATGACCGGTGTCATGTGCTCAACAGCGATCTTGCTGGCCATATAAGCAAAGTCAAAACAGTTTGAAGGAGTTGACGAAGCAAGTACCACGATCGGGCTCTCGCCATTACGTCCGTATAGTGCCTGCATCAGATCGGATTGCTCCGTTTTGGTTGGTAAACCAGTTGATGGGCCTCCGCGCTGGACATCGATAATCACGAGTGGAAGTTCGGTCATGACGGCCAGTCCAATAGCTTCTCCTTTAAGGGCAAGGCCCGGACCGGAGGTGCTGGTCACTGCCAATGAGCCTGCAAAACTGGCTCCGATAGCGGTACAGACACCTGCAATCTCATCCTCTGCTTGGAAAGTCTTTACTCCCAAATCCTTACGAGCAGCAAGCTCTTCCAAAATCCCGGTAGCCGGAGTAATCGGATAGGAACCGAGGAATAGTTGCAACCCAGCCTTTTGGGCAGCGGCAAGCATACCCCAAGCAGCAGCGGTGTTTCCGTTGATGGTGCGGTATTTACCTTTCTCGATTTCGGCTGGCTTAATCCGGTAATTCGACGTAAAAGCTTCAATCGTTTCGGCATAGTAATAACCACTATGCAATACTTTAGTGTTAGCCTCGATCAAAATCGGCTTAGAGGCAAACTTCTTATTAAAAAAGCTTATTGCATGATCCAGTGGACGGTCGTATAACCAGCTGACCATCCCCAGGGCAAACATATTTTTACAACGCAGGATGGATTTCTGATCTAACCCGATGTCTTTCAATGTTTCACGGGTAAGACTTGAAATCGGGGCAGAAATTACCTGAATTCCCTCCAACTGCTCCTCTTTGAATGGGTCGGACTTATATCCGGCCTTTTCAATTCCCTTGGCATCGAAGGAATCCGAGTCATAAATAAGGATTCCATCGGGCTTAATCCATCGGAAATTGGCTTTAAGGGCAGCCGGATTCATCACCACCAGAA
>JAAYIP010000269.1 GCA_012523435.1 Bacteroidales bacterium
CCACTAGAACGGTTAGATGACGAGCCAACTCCGACTGATGAACTTCGGCTTGAGGAACCACTTTTATAAACTGATCCCGAGCTGCTACGGACAGAACCCGAGCTACTTCGAACAGGAGGAGAGCTCCGGTAAGTCGAACTGGATGTTGATGGCCTCACCGTTGATGATCGTTGTGTTGAACCTGAACGAACTACACCGGAACTACGGGTTGCGCCAGACTGGCTCCCGGAGGCACTGGTAGAACGGTTATAGGTACCGATAGTTCCACTGGTATTGGATGATTTCGGACGAACGTAGGTTGACCTGCTAGCTGATCCGCTGGTAGTACCTGACGATCGCAAAGAGGAAGATCCTTTGGTTGCCGGGTTAATCAGGGAGGTGCTGGTTCGTGAGCGAACGTAGCTTCCTGAATTAGTCCTTGCCTCCTGGGAGGTGATTGAACTACGGGTCTTTACCTCCTGAGTATTCCCGGAACCTGACCGGAGGCCTGATGCTGTGGAGACTGATTTGCTATCAGAAGATGAGCGTGCAACAATCCGGGCATTTGTTTCATCCGTTTTCAGCGCTGAGCCGTTGCCGGTGGCAACTGATCCACGGGTTCCGTATAAGCTCCCTGCGCTTTTCATTCCACCTGAACGGTTGGCATACATTCCATCGGTAATACCCGAGTTCCGGTGCCCGTAGTAATAATTATCGCCACGGTCATAGTACCCACCACCTCCGCCATACCAGTAATCATTTCCATACCAGTAAGGGTTGTACCATCGGCTGGAGTACCATGGGCTATACCAGGGACTGTACCAAGAGCTGTAATAGTAGGGGGAGTACCAGGAGCTGTACCATCCGAACGATGAGTAGGGATAGTACCAGTCGCTGTAGAATGGGTCATAATAGCCCCAGCTATTGTAAGACCACATCGGATCATAGAATCCAAATCCGATGGAAGGCCTGTAGAAACGGTTGATACGGTTGGTATAATAGTAGTCACCATAATCACCGTACTCGCTATCGTAGTAATAATTATTGATCACGGTTGTCCCGTCCTCATCTACATAAGTTTCTGTTTCAGATTCCAGCAGATTATACTCGGGAACTTCCTCTAGAATCGTATCCGGCTCGATCAGTTCAATCTCCCGCTCCAGAATACGAGTCGGAGCTTCTGGCATAACACTTGTTTCAATGACTTCCGTACGCTGAGCTGGCGTGTAGTAGACATCATCCGTGTACCCAGATGTCAGGTAAATGCCTGTGCCACATGAACTGGCCAGAAACATTAGCGGGATTAGTCCTTTTATTAGTGCTCTCATGGTTTCAACCTCCTTCCAGGTTTTAAATATAGGATATAATTTCCTTTATTTGTATCCTCTTTTTCGTAGTAAACAAAGCAAATACTATACCAAAAACCCATCAATGGCAAAAGTATTGACACCCCGGGCAGAAAATTATGCACAGTGGTATAACGATCTGGTTATCAAAGCTGACCTTGCTGAGAATTCAGCAGTCAGAGGATGCATGGTGATCAAACCTTATGGCTACGCTATTTGGGAAAGGCTCCAGGCTGAACTGGATCGCATGTTTAAGGAGAGTGGACATGTCAATGCTTACTTCCCTCTTTTCATTCCCAAATCTTTTTTCAGTCGAGAGGCGGAGCACGTTGAAGGGTTTGCCAAGGAGTGTGCGGTAGTTACTCATTACAGGCTTACAAAAGATCTGGAAAATGGAGGGTTAAAAGTTGACCCTTCGGCCAAATTAGAAGAAGAACTAATCGTCAGACCTACTTCCGAAACAATCATCTGGAACACCTATAGAAACTGGATTCAGAGTTATCGTGACCTCCCATTACTGATCAATCAATGGGCTAACGTGGTTCGTTGGGAGATGCGGACTCGACTTTTCCTACGTACCGCTGAATTCCTCTGGCAAGAGGGGCATACAGCGCACGAAACCAAGGAAGAGGCTATCGAGGAGACGTTAAAGATCCTGGACATTTACAGTGATTTTGCAGAGAATTTTTTAGCCATACCAGTTATCAAGGGGCGCAAAACGGAAACCGAGCGTTTCGCCGGCGCCCTAGACACATTTTGTATTGAAGCCCTGATGCAGGATGGAAAAGCATTACAAGCCGGAACCTCCCATTTCCTCGGTCAAAACTTCGCCAAAGCCTTTGACGTAACCTTCACCTCAAGAGAAGGGAAACTGGAACACGTATGGGCCACATCCTGGGGTGTCTCAACCAGGCTGATGGGAGCCTTGGTGATGGCTCACTCCGATGATAATGGGTTAGTGCTACCCCCTACCCTCGCCCCTCACCAGGTGGTTATTGTTCCCATCTACCGGTCACCCGAAGAGTATGCAGCTACCGTTGATATGGCACATAAGATCGGAACCGACTTGAAAAAGATGGGCATTCGAGTTAAAATTGACGATCGGGATACCCAAAAACCAGGATGGAAATTCGCTGAATATGAACTAAAAGGAGTACCCTTGAGGATTGCCATAGGTCCTCGCGACCTGCAAAATGGCACCGTGGAGCTAGCCAGGAGAGATACACTTACCAAAGAAACCACTTCCATGGACGCCCTTCACACGCAAATTCCCGAATTGTTGGAAAGTATTCAGAAACAAATATTTATTAAAGCTAAGACTTTCCGAGAATCCCATATCTATCAAATCGATACCTGGCCCGAGTTTCTTGAAGCCATCGAAAAGGGTGGATTCATCTCAGCCCATTGGGATGGAACTCCGGAAACAGAAAAAATGATCCAGGAAGAGACAAAAGCAACCATACGTTGTATACCTTTGAATGGTATAGAGGAAAAAGGAACCTGTGTCAGATCAGGAAAACTCTCTAACCAACGCGTTCTATTTGCCAGAGCATATTAAAAAAACATCATGGGTAGTACAGACCACGAAAAGAAAATCATTGAAACCCTGGGAACGAAAAGTATTTTAAAACAGCAGATTTTCGATAATACCCGGGCAGCTTTCCAATTATTGAAGGATGAACTGAGTGAGATATCACAAAAATTCAACGCCCAGCTTCATGACACGGACCCAAGAATTCTGCTGGAATTCCGCGACCATGGAGAGTTTGGTGCCGAATTGAAGATCGCCGGGGATCTCCTCATGTTCAATATGCACAGCAATATTTTCCAGTTCGATCGCCAACATGAGATCTGGAAAACAGCCTATATCAAGAATGATGTTACGGCAGGCTACTCTGGAGTGATCAACATCTATAACTTCCCGTCCGATTCATTTAAGTACAGCCGAAATGAAGACCTGGGCTACCTGATTGCCAGGATTTTTATCAATAAAAACAATCACTTCTTTGTTCAGGGCAAAAGACAATCTGGCTTTAATTTCACTACCCTTGGTTCAAAAGCCATCGACCGGAATAATGTCTATCAGATTGTCCTTGCTGCCATTCGCTACTGTCTTGATTTTGATTTACTTGTGCCACCTTACGATGCCGTCAAGCTAATCACCGTTGGACAAGTCAATCAAAGTATCTCAGAATCCCGTATTCGTACTGGCAAACGACTAGGATATCAATTCCGGTCGGATGATATTGATCAATAAGATGTTAACTTGCTCCACCGCAAAAGGAGAGCTCCAAAACACACCATCATGAAAACAATTATCAATACACTGCTCACAACCATCATTTTAGTATTTGTGGTCATGGCCTGTCAACCAAAGAAAACCGAGCAAGCTGACTCTGAAATCCAGCAAAAAGTCAATGCTTACGCTTCTTTTGAATTAAAAGCTGATCTCAACAGATTGAGTGCCAACGAGAAAAAAATGATTCCGATTCTGATCGAGGCTGCTGATATCATGAACGAGATCTTTTGGAAACAAACGTACGGCGATAAAGAATCCTTGATGGCTCAAATCACTGATCCCTCCGTTAAACAATTTGTTGAAATAAATTATGGGCCTTGGGAACGACTGGCAGCTAACCAATCATTTGTCGAAGGAATCGGTCCTAAATTCCCCGGCGCACAGTTTTATCCTGCCGACATGACCAAAGAGGAGTTCGAGGAGTCGGATGCCCCTGATAAAACCAGCCTTTATACCATGATTCGTAGGGGTAAAGACGGAAAACTGATCTCCATTCCCTACCATACCTTTTTTAACGAAGAGGTTACCCGGGCTGCAGACCTGATCCGACAGGCAGCAGAACTTGCTGAAGATGAGGGGTTAAAGCGCTATCTAACCTTGCGGG
>JAAYIP010000270.1 GCA_012523435.1 Bacteroidales bacterium
CCCGAACTGATCTCCCGGGCTAGATACCGCTTCTTTGCCGTGATTCCGGCGCTCGCGCTCTTTCTGCTATTCGTTCCTCAAGGCTGGAATACGTCCACTAACCTGCCCGCTTACTATCACCACGGAAAACTCTTCTTTATTTGGGCCCTCTCCTATATGCTCGTCCTGGCTCTCCTGATCTGGAGCTTGTATCGCTTCCGTTCTGCCTGGATCCCGACCGCCATCCGATTCCTGGGAGTTCGGGTAACCTCCTTCTATGTCATTCAATGGCTGCTCATTGGCAATATCGGGACCATCTTCTACCAGTCGCTCTCCCTGTTGTCCACTCTGGGTTTATTCCTGATCCTGCTTCCTGTATCTGCTTATTTGACACATCTTTACTATCAAAATAAAATAAAAAATGAGCTCCAATCTTAAAAACCGCCTGCTTATCCTGCTCTTGGCGTGGATGCCTCTTTCAGGATTGGCTCAGATCTCATTCCTTCAGTCGTTTACCTATTCCGGAACCTTTACCCGGCTCGAAAACGGGGATTTCCGCTTTTTTCTGATGGATGTTCCTTCAGCCGAGTGCCGGGTCTATCATCCAGATTTTCGTCTCGACAAACAGATTAGTCTGGATGTACCCGCCAATTACTGGCTTTCAGATATTAAATACCTGAGCCGCAATCTTTTTAATTCTGATGATCAACTGGAGCTGCTGTATATTGCTTATGAATACGTGGAAACAGCTACCAGCTATTATTATATCTATACCACCCGTATTGCCAACGAAGATGGACAGGTGCTGCTCGATCCCGTACCCTATCCAAATCCGACGTCGGATCATCTGAACGTTCCCCTCCCATTACATTGGAAGGTGAATAGAGCAACCCTCTTGATTCGGAACGAGATGGGTCAGATTGTTTTTCAGGAGTCCATCGAAGGTCCGGTTGGAGAGGTTGATATTCAATCATTTGGATTGCCAGCAGGGACCTATTATTACCAACTGGTTAGTCCTTTTTATCAGACAAAACCGCAAAAAATTATCCATGCCAATCATTAATCTGGAAGAAAACACCTTCGAAGCAGGAACCTTCGTCCGGGTTCACGGAGTTCAGGGAAGGCTCCTCCTGCGTCTTAACCGATCTATAATCGAGCTGGAGGATTTTCCCGAATGGGTTTTTATTCGAATCGATGACGGTCTGGTACCGTTCCGGGTTGCCGAAGAATCGGTTGCCCAAAAGGATGACCACCACTTGATCATCGGCCTCGACGAGGTGACCAATCAGGATAAAGCCTTAAATATGGTGGGACTCCAATGCTGCCTTGAGGGGGACTGGAACGAGTGGTTCATGAGTGATACTCAAATAGAACCAACGATTATTGGATTCTCGGTGACCAACATCCTGACCGGTGAGGTAGGAATTGTCACCGGTTTTGAAGATATTCCAGGGAACCCACTATGGGAAATTGAGATCCGGGGCAAACAGGTTCTGGTGCCGGATCGTGACGATTATGTTATTGAAAAAGACGAGGTTAGCAGGCAACTCACGTTACGTATTCCAGATGATTTGCTCAACCTGCAGGATTAAGGCCTTATCCGGGAATAGTTAAACTTTGGGAGTGGTGTTCAAGATCAAGGCCTGATCATCTCCATTTCGCCGTCTTCATTGATCCGAACCACTGTCGAAGGTTTTCCCGGGGAATGATCTTCCTGTCGCCACCTGACCACATAATCCACTTTTTTGAGGACCGAAGCCGGAATTTCACCAAAAAACCGAGGTGGGGCATTGCTCGACCGATTTGCGGAAGAGGAGACCACCGGTTTGCCAAAGGCGGTTAACAAGGCCTGGCAAAATGGATCTTTAGGGGCACGCATCCCAATGGTGCCATCAGGAGCGGGAAGATTAGCAGCCAGGTTTGTCGCCTGCGGAAATATCAGGGTTAATGGGTCGATGCTTTCGCGCATCACTTCCCAAATAGTTGGTGAACTCTCCAGCGTGTAATCCCGGGCCATCTCGATGTCTTTTACCAGAATCAGCATGCTGCGACCTGCCGGCCGTTCCTTGATCCGGAAGATTTTGTCCACGGCATCCTGACGGGTGGCATCACATCCAATGCCCCAGATGGTATCGGTGGGGTAGAGAATAACCCCTCCCTGGCTCAGGATGGTAACAGCCTGTTCCAGATCTTCAGGGTCCCAGATGGGTTCAGGATTTGTTTCCATACAATACGCGAAGATAAGAATATTTTTTCCACGCATAAAGAGCTGAATATCGCGCAATTTGCCACCCCGCATATCCCTCAAGGAAACCGAGCCGAAGAAGATACTCCCGGAACCACCGCCAGCCGGCATGCGTATAAGCCGACAGCCAACCCGCCTTGCGATCATGATCAAAATAGGCTTTGGCCGATATCCTCGCAAATTGCTCCGTCTTGTTCTGCTGCTCTTCCAACGTGTGAATCGCCCAATGCAACAGATCACCCTTGACACGAGTGATACGTGCCCCCGGAACAGGCTTGACAAAATCATGCGGGTCCAAACCATCCCAAGAAGCCTTCCGGCGATCAAACAACCTCAACTTCCGGTCGGGGTACAACGTGGTAAACCGAATCCACCGCCCACACCAGCTGTTCCTCCGATTGAAAATGTACCCATCATGCGTCCACCGCGCTTTGATCCTGAGAATCTCAGCCTTTAATTCATCCGACAAGGCTTCATCGGCATCAAGCGAAAGGATAAAATCATGAGTGGCCCCACCAATGGCACGGTTTTTCTGCGAAACATACCCATCAAACACATGCTGCTCAAACCTGACACCCATCTCGCGACAAATCGCCTCCGTCCTGTCTGTACTGAACGAATCCAATACGTATATCTCATCGGCAATCCCACGAAGCGACTCCAGACAACGCCCAATGTCCTTCTCCTCATTATAGGCAATGATTACCGCCGAAAATTTCTCCATCCGAACGAATTTTGATAAAAGCCCTTAATATCAGGTATTTATGATGATCTAAACACTCACCCCAAACTCCCTCAGCGCATCATTCAGCGCAGTCTTTAGGTCGGTCGAAGCTTTCCTCTTTCCAATGATCAACGCACATGGAACCTGAAAATTCCCTGATGGAAAAGATTTGGTAAAGGATCCCGGGATCACAACCGACCGAGGGGGGACGTATCCTTTGTATTCAACAGTTTCTTCCCCTGTGACATCAAGTATTTTGGTTGATCCGGTGATGACCACATTGGCCCCTAGAACAGCCTCTCGCCCAACACGAGCCCCCTCTACAATAATGCACCTCGATCCGATAAAAGCATGATCTTCAATAATAACCGGAGCAGCTTGAACTGGCTCCAACACTCCACCAATACCCACACCACCACTCAGATGCACATGCTTGCCAATCTGCGCACAAGATCCGACCGTGGCCCAGGTGTCAACCATCGTCCCCTCTTCCACATAAGCTCCGATGTTCACATAGGAAGGCATCAGAATAACTCCCGAAGCCAGATAGGAACCATAACGGGCAACCGCATGAGGCACAACCCTGACATTCTGACTGGCATAATCGCGCTTTAGCGGGATCTTGTCGTGAAACTCTAACGGCCCCGCCTCTGTCACCTCCATCTTCCTGAGCGGAAAAAAGAGAATAACGGCCTTCTTAACCCATTCATTAACTTTCCAACCATCACCCGAGGGCTCGGCAACACGGAGCCTTCCTTTGTCTAACTCCTCAATGACCAGCTCGATAGCCTCCCTGGTCGAAGCTTCGCTCAAAAGACTGCGATCATGCCACGCCTGTTCTATAATCTCTTGTATTTCCGCCATTTTTCGTTGCTTTAAGGTTCAAAGATAATTCTATTGACCTGTTTTCTATATTTGATTATTTAAACTTGACACCATGAAACATCTGTGGATTACCCTCCTGTTCATGTCGCTGATCCCCTCAGCCCTCATGGCACAAAACAGCCTGGCTTACCAGGTGCCCCCGCCGGAACTGGCCGCCATTGTTGATGCCCCGGCAACACCAACGCTATCCCTGAGCCACGATGGTACACTTGCTATCGTACAAACCCGCGCAGAAAGTCCTAATATCGAGGATTACGCGGATGAGATGCTCCGCCTCGCCGGACTGCGAATCGACCCGGCTATCAACGGACCAAGTCGCCCAGGTTATCTTACTGAAATTTCGCTCCTTAACCTTAATACGCTGGAAAAGAGAGAGTTCAGTGGTATTCCAAAGGGCATGAAGATCTACCGTGTTAGTTGGGCTCCCGACGATAGCGGAGTGGCGATCATTGAGCTGACATCCAGAGGTCTATTCCTCTGGTATGCCGATATGACAACCCTTACTGCCCGGAAACTCGTCAACCAACCACTGAATGGCCTGCTGGGTGGAACCTATTCCTGGCTCCCCGATGGGAAAAGCCTGATCGTGAAGATCATTCCCGAAGATCGTGGTGGCCGGCCACAAATCTCTGCGGTACCAACTGGTCCGGTAATCCAAGAATCCACTGGCAGCAAAGCAGCTGTCCGGACCAGCCAGGACATGCTCACCAGCCCAGCTGATGAACTGCTCTTCGATTATTATGCCAAAGCACGGCTGATCAGAGTGAACATCGATGGCTCAACACAAAACCTCCTGCCCACCGATCTTTATACCGGCATCGATATCGCCCCAGGAGGAGAGTTTCTCCTGATCAACAGGGTGACCAAGCCCTACTCGTACCAGGTGGGATACTCCTCCTGGCCGACGATTGTCGGGATTTATAGCCTGGATGGGCAGCTCGTTCGGGAAATGTTCCGCATTCCGCTGATGGAAGATGTTCCCACCGGGTACGACGCCACCCGCCCCGGCCCGCGCAGTATCCGCTGGCGACAGGATGCCCCGGCTTCCCTCTGGTGGGTGGAGGCCCTAGATAAAGGAGACCCTGCCGTCGAAGTGCCATTCCGAGATCAGCTTTATTCCCTGGAGGCCCCGTTTAAGGGTGAACCTATCCCGCAATTCAAAACCCGCTTGCGGTTCGGCGGAATAAGCTGGGTTACTGAAGATCTGGCCGTCATGGGAGAACGCTCCTCTAAAACCCGCCAGACCATCACCTCTTTCGTCAACCCCTCCAAACCCGAAGCCAAACCAGTCGTCGTCTGGGATCGCTCCTCCGAAGACCGATACACTAACCCGGGTAGTTTCGTCTCAACATCCACGAAAGGACGTAGCCTGATTCTAACTGCCGACAAAGGCCGAACTCTCTTCCTCACCGGCTCCGGATCATCCCCGGAAGGAGATCGCCCGTTCTTGGATAAATTCGATATCAAAACACAAAAAACCACCAGAATCTGGCAGTCGGAAGCTCCCTACTACGAATCCGTTTCCCGTATCCTAGACCCGGATAAACTCGTGATACTCACTACGCGACAGTCAGCTACCGAACCAGCCAACTATTTTATCCGCGACCTGAAAAGCCGGAAACAACCCCTGACCCGCGTAACCTCGTTTACTGATCCATTGCCTTTTATGCAAGGAGTTAATAAAGAGCGGATTACCTATTTCCGGAATGATGGTGTCCAGCTGACTGCTACCCTCTATACCCCAGCAGGCTGGAAAAAGGAGGATGGCCCCCTGCCAACCCTGATGTGGGCTTACCCGGTGGAGTATAAATCTAAAGATGCGGCCGGACAAATAAGCGGCTCTCCGTACACCTTTACCCGCCTGAGTCCAAACTCGGCGATCCCCTTTGTGACCCAGGGTTATGCTATCCTCGATAATACCGCCTTCCCAATTATCGGCGAAGGCGACGCTGAACCTAACGATACCTTTGTGGAGCAACTGGTCGCTAACGCACAGGCTGCCATTGATAAAGCCGCGGAAATGGGCGTGACCGACCCCAAACGGGTTGCCGTTGGTGGCCACTCCTATGGTGCTTTCATGACAGCTAACTTGTTGGCACATTGTGATCTGTTCGCTGCCGGCATCGCCAGGAGTGGTGCCTATAACCGTACCCTTACCCCCTTTGGCTTCCAAAGCGAACGAAGAACTTACTGGGAAGCCCCCGAGGTTTACTACAAGATGTCCCCTTTCTCCTATGCCGACCGCATCACCGAGCCGTTGCTGATGATTCACGGGATCGCTGATAACAATTCCGGCACCTTCCCCATCCAGAGCGAACGACTCTTTGCTGCCCTCAAAGGACATGGAGCGCCAGCCCGACTGGTCATGCTGCCCCTCGAAAGCCATGGATACTCCGCCCGCGAAAGCCAGTTACACATGCTTTGGGAAATGAATGCCTGGCTCGATAAGTATGTGAAAAACAAATAGTTAAGATTTTTAAGCTTATGGTCATCCCCTCCTTATCCGACATCCAGACTGCTCATAGCCGCATCCGGTCGTTCATTCACCGAACCCCTGTTCTAACTTCCACCAGTCTCAACCGGATCCTGGGTGCGGAGTTCTTCTTTAAGTGCGAGAATTTTCAGAAAGTGGGAGCCTTCAAGTATCGTGGAGCAACCAACGCTATCCTGTCGTTGACTCCCGCGGAACTTGAAAAGGGGGTGGGGACTCACTCTTCCGGAAACCACGCCGCGGCCCTCGCACTGGCCGCGGCAATGGCCGGAGTGCCAGCCTATATCGTCATGCCTCACACCGCCCCGGCAATAAAAAAGGCTGCGGTAGCAGGTTATGGCGCTCATATCGTCTTCTGTGAACCAACCCAGGAGGAACGCGAAAAAACTATGATGAAGGTGCAGGAAGAGACAGGATGCACATTCATCCATCCATACGACCGGTTTGAGATCATCGCCGGCCAAGGCACCGCTGCACTGGAACTTCTCGAAGAGATACCCACTGTGGATATTATCATGGCACCAGTAGGTGGCGGTGGGCTTTTGAGCGGAACGGCCATCGCAGCGAAAGGATTGAAACCCGATATACAGGTGTGGGCAGGAGAACCGCAAAACGCGGACGATGCATTTAAGTCATTCTACTCCGGCGAACTACACCCTTCTATCAACCCGAAAACCATCGCCGATGGACTGCTTACATCACTTAGTGAGCTCACCTTTAAGGCGATACGTGAAAATGCGGATGCCATCCTCCTCGCCCCGGAACAGCTGATCATGGATGCGTTGAACCTGATTTTGCAACGCATGAAAATTGTTATTGAACCCAGCTCAGCCGTCCCGCTCGCTGCCCTCATGGCTGGTCCGGAGAAACACTGGAAAGGGAAAAAGATCGGAATCATCCTGAGTGGCGGTAATCTCGACATGGCTATGTTCGCCAGCCAGATTAAGCCAGATTAAACAAGATTAAACCTGATCAACCGGATAAGCCGGCCAAATAAATGGTGCAGACGATTGGCCGATGGTCTGAATAATCAACGTTGCCGGTTTCAAAACTACCTGATCGGAAAGCCTTGTCGTGCAAGATGTAATCAATCCGCAACGGGATAATCAATCCGGGGAAGGTAATTCCCATGCCGCGGCCTCCAGAGCGGAAGGCATCGTGTAATCCGCGCCTTACCTGATAAGTTGCGTAACTGACAGGCGTATCGTTGAAGTCACCACAGACAATGACCGGATGAGGTGAATCCTGGATCTTGCGTTTCAGTAAATCAGCCTGAACCGCCCGCCGACGATAAGATTCCTTCATTCGGCCCATGGTTGCTGAAACTTTTTCACGAGTCATCAGATTCTCACCCGTGCCACGCAAATCATTCAGATCAAAATCATCCCGCTCAACATGCGTCGATTCCAGATGATTGTTGAAGACACGAACCTTCTGCCGGCCAATCATCAGATCGGCGTAGGTGATGGTGTTGCGGGATCCCGAAAAATGTTCGCTACCCGTATCCAAAATCGGATATTTACTGAAAATCGCCAGCCCATGCTTCCGCTTAGACCGCTCATCAATAAAGTCGAAATGAGAATGGGACAGCTGGCTGAGCTTCTGCTTTAAACCTTCTTTTGAATAGTCACTTCCATCCATCACTGTCAGCTCCTGCAAACATAAAATGTCAGGATCATTCTCCCGAATCAGTTCGAGAATGTCCTCAGCAGCATTTTTATGGCCCGACCAATGATAGAGATCCAGTAACCTGACATTATAGGTCATCACCCGAACTCCAAGAGTATCAATAATCTCTGTTGAGCGATTTGGTGTCAACTGAAATGTATGATTAACCTGAGGCCAGGAGACCAAAATGACCAGCAGAGGCAAAATGACCACTCTCCTCTTCATGAGGAGAAATAGGATCAGAAAAACTACCTGGATCAGGATGAGTACCGGAAAGATCAGGCCGAGAAAAGCAAGTGGCCAGACCAGAACAGGAGAGAGGTATTGACTGAGTAGTGATCCAGCCATCGGAATCAAGCTCAGAAAATAGAGGAGTATGAGTAATCGCCTGATCATATCAAAATTACTTGCCTGACCGGAACAAGGCATCCTTTTCCTCTCGCGTCAGCGATTCGTATCCGCCCTTTGAAATTTTGTCCAGAATTCGGTCAATCTCCTGCTGCTCAGATGCTTTTCGTGCATTATATTCCATGTCCGTCTCGTTGCGGGCAGAACGCTTATATTTCACCCGCATCCCACGCCGGGATCTGAAAAGCGATGCTAAACTGTCGGCCACCCGGTTAAATCCCCGCGACAAGTCGCGACCCTTCGATAGCTGAGTGGCAAAGACAAAACCAAACAGGGCACCACCCAAATGAGCCAGATGACCACCCGCATTGCCGGAGCGAATGCTCAGAATATCTATAATTATAGTTGCCAGGGCAATATATTTCAATTTGACCGGGCCGATAAACAGCAGGCGAATGGTGTAGTTGGGCACATAAAAGGAGATCGCCATGACTATCGCCAAAACAGCAGCCGAAGCACCCAGAGCAATCGACATAGGCACCGACTCAGCAAAGGCAGGAAACAGATTGTAGGCTAAAACATAAAATAGCCCACCGGAAAGCCCCCCTAATAGATAGACTGATAACAACTTCTTGGCATTCAGGTACTCCAGGAATATTTTGCCAAACCAGAATAACCAGAGCATGTTAAACAAGATATGCAACAGGTCGTAGTGCAGGAACATATACGTCAGAATCGTCCAGGGCCTGACCAATAGCCGTCCCGGGTCGGCAGGAAGAGCCAAAAACTGCAGTAACAACTGTTCCAAATCTTCCTGTTGAAAGAGGAAAAAGATGACACCCAGGATTTTTAGGGAAAGATAGACCGTTATATTAATCAGGATGAGCTGAGTCAGAGCTCCACCCTGCCTGAAAAAGCGCTTAAACTCCGATGCAAAATCCATGTTAATAGAAATTTTTCCGGTTGAATTTCCGCCAGTAAAGGATCAGGATCAAACCAAAAACCATGCCGCCAAGATGAGCAAAGTGGGCTACATTATCCCCTGATCGGTTGGATACTCCGGCAAAGAACTCGATCAGGCCATAGCCAATCACGAACCACTTGGCTTTGATTGGAATTGGTGGAAACAGCAACATCAGCCGGGTGTTCGGAAACAACATACCAAAAGCCAGCAGGATGCCGAAAACGGCTCCGGAAGCACCTATCGTTGGAATACCAATTCGCAGCTGGAGCAACTCATTGGTATATTGGGCTCCCTGATGGACTAGGGCTCCATTGGTGGGATCACTCATCCAATTGCCAACAAACTGGTTCAGTTGATGGATGTATTGCGGGAAATGTTCGTTGAGATAGGCCAGAAAAGCGTCCGGGGTAGGAGCATTAATCACCTGGCTGGCATCAAAGATTACACTCTTTAAACTTAACCAGTTGACAAACAGGTGGAGTGCCGCCGCACCAAACCCAGTGACAAAATAGTAAAACAGAAAACGGCTGCTTCCCCAAACTGATTCCAGAACCTTTCCAAACATCCAGAGCGCGAACATGTTAAAAAACAAGTGCGTTAGATTGGCATGCATAAACATGTGGGTTAACAGCTGGTATGGGTGAAAATGTTCTGATCCAGGATAGTATAGACCTAACAGCCTGACGAGGTCGATCCCCGACCGGGTCAGAATGCTGGTGGCAAAAAACAAGAGAACATTAATAATCAGTAGATTCAAGACTACTGGTGGCGTTCCGCCCGATCTTCCTCTAAATCGCTCAAACATAGGCTATTAGTATCTTGATGGTTGCTATTTTATCGTCCTTCCAATCTCTTTTCAAGCTCTTCAACAGTCAGGATCGTCAGTACCAGTCTTCCTCCCGGATCATATTGAGGATGCGTACAGGCAAAAAGACGGTCGATCAGTACCTGCATTTCAGCCTCGGCCATAGCTCTGACAGCCGACCGGGAGGATACCGAAGCTAGATTCCGGGCGATCTGTTGCCTGATCTGCTCTTCCGGAAGCCCGGTTTCACTCCGGTTAATCTCCAACAGCTTTTCGATCAAACCTCTCGGATCCTGATTCTCCAGTAATGACGGTACCCCCCTGATAATAACGCTCTGCCCCCCAAAAGGTTCGAGGTCAAACCCGATTGCCCTTAATTCCGGGAGCATGCCTTCCAATAGGCTGAGATCAGCTTGATTGACCTCAAAAGTTACCGGATAGAGTAACTGCTGGCTATTCCCTGAGCCCCCTTGATGCTTCAGGAACTCCTCAAACAAAATGCGCTCCATCGCACGTTGTTGATTGAGCACCATTACCCCCGATTTTACCGGCATCATGATGTATTTGTTCTTTAGCTGAATCCAATTTCGACTCTCAGATGGAACATCCAGCCTATCTTGCTGATCAAAACTATCAGCATGTTTATTTGGATCGCTGGTCGCAAAAAGTTTCTGCCATCCTTCGGGGATCGGCTTAGTGTACCTGCTGTTGCTAGTCCACTCCCGATCTCCTGCCGAAGCTCCCTGTTCAAAAGGATTATAATCCGGATTAACAGAGATCATCGGTGGAACAATCGGAGCTCCAGGCCTGAAAATCGGGATATCTATGGCCCCTTCCTGATTAAAATCCAACGAAGGCATGAGCCCGGATTTACCCAGACTCTCCCTGACGGAAGCCTGAACGATTTGATAAACAGCTCTTTCGTCTTCAAATTTGATCTCGGTCTTGGTCGGGTGGATATTAACATCAATCTGAGCTGGATCAGTTTCTAGAAAGATGAAATAGGGAGGGATCTGATCGGGCTGGATGAGTGTCTCGTAACACTGCATCACTGCCCGGTGCAGATAGGGGTGTTTCATGAACCGGCCATTGGTGAAAAAGAACTGTTCCCCGTACCGTTTACGGGCCGATTCTGGTTTTCCGATATAGCCACTGACCTTCACGATGGAGGTTTCTGTATGGATAGATACCAACGACTGACCGATTGATTTCCCAAACAGATTCACTATCCGCTCCAACCGCTTGGCAGCCGGTAGATTATAGACCTCCGAATTATTATGGGTGAGGATTAAGGTGAGATCGGGATTGGCAAGGGCAACACGCTGAAATTCTGTGATGATGTGATTTAATTCGGTCGACTGGGCTTTCAGAAATTTTCGCCGGGCTGGAATATTGTAAAAGAGGTTTTTTACCGAGATACTCGTTCCATCAGGGCATCCTTCCGGCTCTTGGACCTCAAATTCCGATCCGTTGATGACGATCCGCGTTCCTACAGCTGCTTCCCGGGATTTTGTTTTCAGCTCAACCTGGGCAACAGCTGCAATGGCTGCCATTGCTTCACCTCGAAACCCCATCGTCCGTATGGAAAAGAGATCGTCGGCCTTCCTGATCTTGGAAGTAGCATGCCGCTCAAAAGAGATCCTGGCATCCGATTCACTCATACCACAGCCATTATCAATAATCTGAACAAGCGTCCTTCCCGCGTCCCGGATGATCACCGAGATACGACTTGCCCCTGAATCTACCGCGTTCTCCATCAACTCCTTGACAACGCTGGCGGGACGTTGAATCACCTCCCCGGCTGCAATCTGGTTAGCTACCGAGTCGGGTAAAACCTTGATGAAATCAGGCATCTGAGAATTCGATTATTTGAGATTGGCCAGGAACTGAAGCAGCAAATAAATGATCAACAGAACAAGCCCGACATAGACAACAATCATCAGGCGACGGAGTACGCTTTTCGAGCCTTTCGATTCCCCTTTGCCGTATAAATGCTCGTGCCGTGCCCGCATCCGGCCTTTGATGTTGATCGAATAGGATTCATCGTTGGCCGGCTCCATCTCCTTTTTGATCGATTCAATACGCTCCGAGAGTTCCTCCTTCCGCTCGTCGTAAAACCTCGGAATGAACGTGAATCGCTTGGGCTTATCTAATTTAAAAAAGGCCATAATGTGCAAAAATACGAAAATGATTTTCCTCCTGGCACATTTATCTGCATCTATATCACCAAACACCAGAAGTTATGTTGATAAGGACCTTCGCTAGCGCGCTTTTAGGTATTGGTGCCATCACCATTCAGGTGGAAGTTCAAATCAGTGATGGGATTGGCTATTTCCTATCCGGATTGCCTGATAGCTCCATCAAAGAGAGCCAGCAGCGGATTATTTCAGCCCTGACAACACTGGGATACCGTTGGCCAGGCAAAAGAGTTGTGATCAATCTGGCTCCCGCCGATATCCGAAAGGAGGGAACCGCCTATGATCTCCCTCTAGCAATGGGAGTATTGGGCGCTAGCGATAAGGTTAAATCCGACCTTTTTTCTCGCTTTGTTATGATGGGTGAACTGGCACTCGACGGAACCCTCCGCCCAGTCAAAGGCGTGCTCCCTATTGCGATGCGGGCCCGGGAAGATCACTTTCCGGGATTAATTGTCCCTGTAGAGAATGCTCGCGAAGCTGCTGTAGTTCAGGGGATTGACGTGTATGGCATGAACTCCCTGTCGCAGGTAATCGACCTGTTCAACGGCTCAACTGCACCCAAACCGGTCAAAATTGATATCCAGGAGGAGTTCAAACGACAACTCGAACGCCAAGAGCTCGATTTCTCCGACGTGAAAGGGCAGGAGAGTGTCAAGAGAGCTCTCGAAGTGGCAGTGGCCGGTGGCCATAACCTTTTGTTAGTTGGCCCTCCGGGAGCTGGCAAAACCATGCTGGCTCAACGGATTCCGGGAATCATCCCACCTATGACGCCCGAAGAAGCACTCGAAACAACCAAAATCCATTCGGTGGCCGGGAAGCTCGGCCCACATAACGGGCTGATCATTAAACGCCCATTCCGATCACCCCACCATACCATTAGCGATGTCGCCCTCGTAGGCGGTGGATCATATCCCCAACCAGGGGAGATCTCCCTGGCTCATAATGGCGTCCTGTTCCTGGATGAACTGCCCGAATTTAAACGTACCGTGCTGGAAGTGATGAGACAACCCCTCGAAGATCGCTTTATCAATATCTCCCGCACCAGGTTTACGATCCAATACCCGGCCAGCTTTATGCTCGTGGCATCCATGAACCCCTGTCAATGTGGATATTATAACCACCCCGACAGGCCATGTACCTGCTCGGCCGGATCGGTTCAAAAATACCTTAGCCGCGTGTCGGGACCATTGCTCGACCGGATCGACCTGCATATTGAGGTGGTGCCCGTAAAATATGATAAACTCACCGAAATCCCTACCGGAGAGTCTAGCGAAATCATTCGAGCCCGTGTGGCTCATGCCAGACAAATCCAGGAGCACCGATTTGCCGGTCTGACCGGGACCTATTGTAATGCCCAGATGGGATCCCGCCAGATGAGAAAGTTCTGCCGCATCAACGACCCGGGTAAAGCCATTATGAAACAAGCAATGGAACGACTTGGCCTGTCGGCTCGGGCTTACGACCGGATCCTGAAAGTGTCACGAACAATCGCCGACCTGGAAGGAAGCACTGAAATCGAACCATACCACCTCGCCGAAGCAGTGAACTATCGCTCCCTCGATCGTGATATCTGGGGAGGTTAAACTGATCCCTTGGACTGAATGTCCCCGTGGCTATAAAATGACAGGGGCGAACCCGAAGGTTCGCCCCCTGCCGTTTCGAAAAACAAACACTTACTCCTTGCAGTAACTCAATATATATTACCTGGTTAGATACTCCGGATTCAACATCCAGCTCTCTATCCCAGTTGTTGCCTCATCTCCTAAATACGCCTCATCCATCATCCATCCTTCAACAAACATCGAAGCCTCATCAAAATACTCCTCATCCATCATCCAGTCCTCAATATTTACACTGTCGCCCAGATAAGAGGAACTTAACATCCAATCTTCAACCAGACTTCTCTCATAATGATGCAAAACCCATGCCGGAATGGTAGTTTTCATTTCTACTTTGGCTAGGATCTTTTTTTGAAGTTTGTCAGGATGTGCATTGGCCGTACTCGTAACTCCCAGGCCTGCAAAAAACAGCAGGGCAATCGTCAGAATTTTTATCGTTTGTGTTTTCATCATTTTCATTTTTTTTCTTTCCTTATTCTGTATGTAAGACGCCCCAAATGAAGGATTGTTACATCCCTCATTGTTAAATAATGTAAAGAAAATGGGTATAATCGTTAATGGTTTGTTAACAGCCCGGCTTATCTTTCTTTGGCATGAGAATCACGGGTTGACAAACGTTTCCAGCTTCAGTTCCTGCCCATCAAATACCGCATAACTAAAATGAGTGACCCAGTCGCCTAAGAGGATCAAACGGGTGCGATCATTTAATGAATAATCCACAGGGGTATGCCGGTGGCCAAAAATGAAATAATCAAACTCTCTGTTGGCTAGTAATTTACGCGCATATTGAATCAGGGGCTCCCGCTCTTCCTTAAACGGATCATCACCATGCCGGATGCGGCTTTGGCCCGACCAGCCATGGGCAAGCCAGAAGGCAAAGTTCGGATGAAGTCGGGCAAATGCCCATTGTAATAAGGGATGGGTAAAGACCTTCTTCAGGAAACGAAACCATCGATCCGATTCGTCCAATCCATCCCCGTGAGCCAGATAAAACCTTTTGCCGGAGACAGTTAGCGTTGCCGGTTTCCGGTGGATCCGGATGTTCATCTGCGAAGGCAAATAATCCTCAATCCAGATATCATGATTGCCGGTAAAATAGTGAAGCCGAATACCCGAATCAGCCAGCTCAGCCAGCTTGCCTAGAAAACGGATAAAACCCCTGGGAACCACCCGCTTATACTCAAACCAAAAATCAAAGATATCCCCCATGAGGTAGATGTCGGAAGCATCTCCACGTATGTGCTCTAGAAAATTCGTTAAGAACCGCTCCCGCTCAAAACTGCTTTCGTGATCTGGGGCACCTAGATGGGCATCAGACAGGAAATATATTTTCTGAGCGGGATTCAAGGGCTACTGAAAAATTTCCTGAAGTCTAGCTTCGAGAGCTCCTCCCCTGAGGTTCCGGTCGATGATGATTCCATTGGGATCAATCAGGAAGTTGGCCGGAATTGATTGTACACCATACTGCTTTGCAGCCGGAGAGTTCCAGAATTGCAGGTCGCTGACGTGAATCCAAGCCAGCTTGTCGGCCTTAATGGCATCCAGCCACTCCTGCCTGTCACGGTCGAGAGAGACCCCGTAAATCTCGAAACCTTTGTTCTTGAATTGGTTATAGGCCTTCACAATATTGGGATTCTCCCGTCTGCAAGGAGCACACCAGCCAGCCCAGAAATCCAGTAATACGTATTTACCCCTAAACGAAGAGAGAGTAACCTCCTGCCCTTCGGGGTTTGGTAGGCTAATCTCGGGAGCAGGCTTCCCGTTGCCGACCATCTCCTCTATCTTTCTGGCTGCTTCAATTTGTGGCTTGATAGTTTCGACAAACTCATGCAAATTCTTAACCAGCAAAGAGGTTGGAAATCTGGCAGTTAATTCTTTGTCGACACGCTCGTATAGATCGAAATCGTTATTCGCGTCTAAGATTGGCTGTTGAAGAAGTTGATGCGATAGCGCCAGCAGGGAGGCCGGCTCTGATGAGTGCCGCTCGATAAACGAACGGACAAAAGTCCGCTGCTCATCCATGATGCGTCCCACCTCATCCGTTATCCATTGCTCCAGCAGCGGGTTATCTCCTTTGGCTTCTTGCTCTTCGTAAATCCTACCAATGGAGTCGAGCTGCTGCATGGCCAGAGAAGTTTCACTATCCAACTCCTTGAGCAACTGAGTTTGTTGAGAACCGGTAACCGAAATAGTGCTCCTGACATTATCCCTGTCAGCCGTCAGATTCACGTCGTCGCCATCCATTAAAAGCAGAGTAATATACTCCTTACCAGGAGTCTGGATCAGTAGCAGTCTTGGATTGGATGCCGTATCTTCCAGGTTGAAGCGCCCTTCCTTATCTGTCACCAGGGTATGGACTGCTTGCCACCCATCAGCTGTCATCTCTTCCAGTACGAGCGAATCTCCTGATGATCCATTCAGCTGCCCCTCCAATGTGAATCCTCCTTTTGGCCCGCAACCCGCTGCTAGGGTAGCTAATGCCGTGATAATCATAATGTCTCTTAGTCTCATAACCCTTGGTTTTAATCAGCCCAAATGTATTGAATTTTTTTACTTTTGCCGATATTTCGCCTCTTGTGAGCCTAATCACCAACCCCACCGATGAATCCCTGCCGCCCCGTTCTGTGATGGCCTTCGGGATCTTTGACGGTGTTCACCGCGGGCACCAGATACTGATCCGCCACCTTAACCAGCTGGCTAAGGAGCGCGCTTCAGAATCCCTATTGATCACCTTTTGGCCGCATCCCCGACTGTTCCTTCAGAAGGCTCCAGCTGATTTCCAGCTCCTTAGTTCCCTCGAAGAGAAATTGCGGCTCTTGGAGAATGCCGG
>JAAYIP010000271.1 GCA_012523435.1 Bacteroidales bacterium
CCTCATCAATGTTTGGAGTTCGCTGGCTGCCACGATGCTTATACAAAAGCTCAAGAGAGAAACTACAAAACGGAGGTGAAAATTAATCCCGGCCGGAGTAATACCTTCTTTATTTGGGATAAAAGCGGGAATATGTTTGAGCTAAAAGAGGCGATGTAATTAATACATTGTTAATCAGCTAATTTCATATTTTCCGGATTTCAACATTGATTTGCAGAGCATTACATATCTTTATCCATCCCCCAGGACTTAAAAATCAGGTTCCGGTGGCCGAGAGAAAATACTATTTCCTCAGAATTACCTTTCGGACAGCCTGTCGGCCATCCGGCAATTGAAGACGAAGTAGGTAAAGACCTGATGGAGTGTCTGTTGTAGGGACAAATGCGGATTGGTCACCGTCAGTAACTATAACTTTTCTAATACTACTGCCTTGTAAGTCAAATAATTCGAGCGAGGCACCCACAGCATCCCCGGTAAACTGCACCCTAAATCCGTCAAGTGACGGGTTAGGATAGATGACATCAACCAATTCGCCGTCAATTGAATGGACCTCAAGCCATTGATTTCTCAGTTCTCGGATCTGACTTACCGGTATCTCTTCATTCCAGAGACGTACCTCATCAATGCTTCCCCTCCAGACATATTGGGTCTCATCTTCATCCATTCTGCCGATAGTGAAAGACTTATCAGATGACAACAGCAGGCCCGAAAAGGATCGAAAGGCCACCAAATCACCATCTAAGTATAGCTCCATCGAATAACCGGTGTACAGAGTGGTAACGTGATACCAGCGATTCAACACAATAGGTTCCGGAGTGTCCAGATCAGCCACGCCATTGGCTGTCTTAACTGTCCACCGCAGGTAACCCTCAGGAATAACTGACAGTTTATACCGCTGCTGCCAGGATCCGTGCGACAAGATGAATCGTTCCGAACCAAGCTGATCACACCGGAACCAGCAACTTGCACTCAAAGCTTGCCCAAAGTTTAAATCGGGATGATTGGGTGTGAATATCATATCTTGCCCCGATGAGAAACGATAGGCAGCTTCAGATACCCCTCGGGGATCATCAACACGATCAACCCCTATCGCAATGGCATGATACCGATCCGCTGCCTGGTTACGATCGTCCTGATCAAAAGGATACCAAATCACAGGATCCACAGCAGCCAATAAAGTATCTTTAACTAAAGCAGAAACCGAATGGGTCGATGACAGCTGATCCTGATTGGTCACCGTGACCTGAATATTGGCAACCATCGAGGCAACCGGAGCCTGCCAGATCATCTGGTTATCATCAACAGAAACCAACGTGCCGGCTGACACAATCCATTGATAATCAATTATATCTACATCAGATTCCGCTACCTCAACTTCGAAGGTATTCTCCCCTCCGCGATGGGTAAACGGCAGTAGGGTTTTAATTCCCGTAATGACAGGTGGTTCGGGAATACGCTCAACCACCGTGATTTGCACCGAGGCACCAGCCACCTGCTCGCCCGAACCAATTCGGCACTCAACAGTCAGCTCCCCCGGAGCCGTCGGCGCCTGAAACGTTACGGACGGACCACTCTCTCCCTCCAGGAATATTCCTTGGACATACCACTCAAAGGTCACCTCTCCTAATGCTGCATTGCCTGGCTGACAGTAAACAGTCGCCGGAGTATTTATTGCAACCGTATCCTCCTTCGGAACCAAGGCTTTCACCCGGATAGGCTTTTCAAAACGGTAACGATAGTGATAATCTAAAATATCATCCCCGGCATAAAGACGATGATCCCTAGTCATAGTATCCACTACCGAAGAAAAAAACCGAACCAGTCGCACCTCCCCGGCCGGAATCTGTAATGACAGCGTTCCCTCCTGATTTTTAGCCATAATGGATTCTGTAATGGCCTCATAAACATCATATTGACCCTGAGGACCCGGACACTGAACCATCTGTTCCGAAGAGGTAGGGTTAAAGTAAAGAAACGATGGCAGCTTCACCTCACCATAGAAATCCGTCTGATTAAGGTCGATCTGGAGAATCCCGGGCACCTCAGTAGTATCGATTACAGCAGCCAAATAGCCCACACTCGACCCACTATAAAGCGAGAGGTTCGTTGCAGCCCACCCTCCATTGATCGCATCCCCGGTGGCAAAAGGGGTTCGCCCCTGCCTCACCTCTTTCATCGATTCATAAGGAATGCACGCTTCAGGGTCATTCACGGATGCCCAGAAATACGAATCCTGATGGTCGGCCGGCAACGCGTTCCAATAAAAAAGTCGACTGGCGTTGGCCAGGTTGAGAATCCATTTGGCTATCGCTCTGGCGTAACGCTTATCGTATTTTGGGAGAGGCGCCAAGGCAGCCGCCTGCTGAAATCCATTCATGACAAAGGCATAATCGTCGCCCTGATCATTCGCTTCACCAATGAGCCCGGAAACATCATACCCGCCCCAATTCCCGATGATAGAACCCCATCCACGCAAATTACCTCGATCAAAGCACCAGTCGAGAAATTTTTGTAGCGGATAATCAGTCCCCTCAACAGCATTCATCCGTGCAGCAGCCAATGTTCCATAAGGCAGTTGAAGTTCATAAGAGGGGTTTTCCGACCAGTTTGCCAGGAAATCGAGTGCCAGTTGGGCCCCAAGAAAATAATCCCGGTTTCCGGTCTCCAGATAGGTATTATACAACAGCCAGGCAATACTCCCGGCCGATTCGGGTTCAGGAACGCTTGTGGCCAGTGGTAGACCGGTAGCCAGATTGAATGCCCGGTAGTTCATGTTGGGGATCTGCCAGGGAGCGGAATTTCCACCAAGCTGATACACAGCCCAAAGCCACCGGTCGGCTACCGTGATAAATTGCGGCGCAAAGTCAGGAGCTGCATCTGGATAAAGCCATCGCAGCTGGTGAAAATAGACGTTGGGCATCAGGTCGTACCACCAATCGCCGCCTGAATGAGCGGAATAATTGTTGAGATAAACCAGCTGTCCATTGCGCACATTAAAAAAATCCCGCGCTTTGCTAACCCAATTGGTCCCATCCTGATCGCTCTTGTCAATCCCGACTAGTCCGGCACCGATAATAGCCGGAAGGATATTGATTGCCTCTGCCTGGTTCGGATGACTCTCCGCCCCCACATAGGTATCAAGAAACAGGGGAATATTATCCGGATAATTAAACTGACCCTCCGTTCCCAGTCGAGCCAGCGGCAGATACTGCCCACTCTTAGTCAGGTCAAAAACAAACTGATCATAACTACGAGTCACGGAATCCCAGTCTCGAATCCGCATTGGTACTGGCAGATCAGGCATCCGATCGATTCGGCTGATTGGTAGCTGACCGGTCTGTCCTCCGACCTCAAGGGGCAGGAGAAAAACGAGGAGGAGCAGTTTAATATTCTTGATCATTATTTTCGGAAAGAGGTAAAAAGGAAGACTCAACCCTCTGATTATCAGACAAGGTTGAGTCTATCCTTTTCATTCACCTTATTGCTTAACCAAACTATCAATTAGGTTTTTCGTCGTTGTATAGCTTAGCTACCTGGCCATCTTCCAGAGCGATGTTGTAAATTTTCAGCTCGTCGATAGCGCCTTTGAAATAGCCAAGGTTGTCTGCATTAGTCCACTCCATAAAATTGGCAGCCAGTTCAGCGTCAGTAGCCACACCACCAATAATGAATGGTTGCGGATCGGTAAGGTTTTGGATCAGCGGTCCAATTCCCTTGGTCTCTTCCGTCCAGGTCTTAGTCAGAGTGCCGTTGACATAGAACTTCAGTTCATTTGTCGTGGCGTTCACACTGACAACCACATGATTCCAAAGACCAGCCTTAATGGAGTTATCTGTCTCATTGTCAGCATCTACGACTCCGTCATCCACTTTTTTGTAGGTAAAGAAAGGCTTGCCGCCGCCCTGAGTCTGGAGTTTATAGCCATTCCAGTAATTTTGGGAAACGATGTAGTTGTGTTCATACAGCTCATCAGGCTTAATCCATACCGAGATGGTAATGTTGGCTGGCAGGAAGCTGTTGGTGAAAGGAACCTCGAGGTGAGCGCCTTTGTTAAAATAAACGGCATGACCACCTTTTACACCATCCACCCAGCTAGGTGTCATGGCTTCGTCGCCGAGGATCACGGTGTTACCCCGGAAGAAGGTAGCCACATGCTGAACCGTTGAATAAGCCGTGGCGGTTGTTCCAGTACCTTCATCGAAATGCCAGCCAGCGTTCAGGTAAAGCTCTTCATCAATAAAACCGAACGCTTGGGACTCGAAAGTTGCGATAGCCTCAGTAAGCTGCGTAACCAGATTATCGATTTCAGTCTGGGTTAATTTTTCTTCAGCAGCGGTTTTCACCGATGCCAAGGTAGCCTTAAAAGCGTCAATAGCAGCTTGCGGGTAATCGGCTGTAGTAGCCGCATCAGCAAGTGCTTCAGCAGTTGTAATTAATTCATTGAGAGCAGTCTTGTCTCCCTCAACAATGTCTGGTTTGCACGAGCCCAGGAAGAAAGCTGACCCAACTACCAGAAGGATCATCAGGGCACGCCAGTTGCTTAAAGTTTTCATTTGTTTAAAGTGTTAATGGTTAGAAATGAAGTAATTAAATTTACGAATATCCTTATGTTTTACAACGGTTACAATCCATTATATTGCCTGATTGGCATCAATTTCTGCTTGCGGGATCGGCTGATACCGCTTGCTGTCGTAATCAAATTCCGTACCTAAAGCAGCTTCTGCGTAAGATTTTCCCCAACGCATCAGATCGAAATAACGATGAAATTCTTGCGCTAGCTCCACACGGCGCTCATTACGAATGAGTTTCCGGAGCTGCGACTGATCATCCGTAGTAATATCGGTTAACAAATCAGCCGGAGCCTCTCCCTGATAGCTGGCGCGGGCACGTTGTCTCACCCGATTGAGGTTCATCTTCGCCGAATCGGCTTGGTTAAGCTCATTGAAGGCTTCGGCTTTCATCAATAAAACATCAGCATACCTTAAATAGATGTAATTTAAGTCGCCATCGCCTTTCAACGACGCCGGCACTTCCGATAACGGTTGTTGATGTTTTCGGGTTAAGAATCCAGTCGGCGACCAGGAAGCGCTAAAAAGCTCCCCATTGAGCCATAGTTGGCCTTCCCTACCGATGGAGGCATCCAAGCGGGGATCAACCTCGCCCGACTCGCTCCGTTCATAAGCATTCACTAGTGCCTCGGTAGGAGCATTAAAATAGTATCCACCCTCGGCGGCTGGCGCAAACCACTGGTTTAACGCACTGCCAGTGAAAGGGTTCTGTTCAGTCAAGTGCTGAATCTCAAAAATCGATTCCTCGCTGTTCTCGTATGCGCGGCGGAAGATATCAGCATAGTTGGGCAGCAAGCGATAAAGCCCCAACCCCTCAACCTGATGGAAATAGTCGATGGCAGCTTGCCACTTTTCCTGGTAAAGACTCACTTTTCCCAGCATGGCTAAAGCGGCACCCCGCGTTACCCGACCTCTTTCTGAAG
>JAAYIP010000272.1 GCA_012523435.1 Bacteroidales bacterium
AGGAGAGCCAGGTTGGCCTAGGAGAAGTCACCGTGGTGGGGGTGAAATCATCCCAGTTTAAATCAACAAAAACAGGCGCCTCAACAAACATCTCCAATGAGCAGTTGACACTGATGCCCTCCATTAGCAGAAGCATCTCATCCATTGCCCAGCTTTCGCCTTACACGAATGGCATGAGTATTGCCGGGGGAGATGGACGTTCAACTAACTTTACTGTTGATGGTTCCAACTTCAACAACAACTTTGGTTTGAGCTCCAATCTGCCAGGAGGTGGAACGCCGATTTCTCTGGATGCTATTGAAGAAATCCAGGTTGTGGTTGCTCCTTTTGATGTTCGCCAGACCAACTTCATCGGTGGTGGAATCAACGCTATTACCAAGTCAGGAACCAACACCTTCAAAGGTACCGCTTACACCTACTTTACCAACCAGGATCTACGTGGCAACCACATTGATACTGTTGATTTTGGCGATCGTGATAAAGAATCGACAAACATTTACGGGATCACCCTGGGTGGACCAATCATCAAAAACAAATTGTTCTTCTTTGTCAATGGTGAATATGAAGTGAGTCCTCAGCAGGTCGTAACCTGGAGGCCCTCCGAAGATGGTGTAGCTAATACCGATCTGATGCTTTCCCGCACCAGTATTTCCGATATGGAAAAAGTCAGAAAACATTTGATCGATAATTATGACTATGATCCAGGTTCCTATACCGACTACCCGGCAAACGAAAGTAACAAGAAAATGCTGGCTCGTTTGGATTGGAACATCAACCAAGCCAACAAACTGACTTTGAGGTATAACTATACCATTAACCAGGCTTGGAATGAAACAAACGGGAATTCAACCGATGCCGGTTTCCGTAACAGATCTATGAACCGGATTTCTCAACATTCAATGGCTTTCTCAAATTCTCTTTATTCCATGGAGAATATTGTGAACTCAGTCTCCCTGGATTTGAATAGCCGGATTTCAGAAAAAGTCTCGAATCAATTCCTGGCAACCTATACCGCTATGAAGGACGGCCGTGGTTCTAGCTCTGATCCATTCCCATTTATCGATATCATGAATGGTTATGATAATAATGGCAATCACATTCTAGAGCCTTATATGTCAGCCGGTTATGAGTTGTTTACCTGGAATAATGGGGTGAAAAACAATATTCTGAATGTGATTGACAATGCAACGATGTATCTAGGGTCACACAAAGTGACTGCTGGTGTGAGCTTCGAACATCAAATGGCAAACAACTCATATATTAGAAATGGGACAGGATACTATCGTTATGCTAGTCTTGATGATTTCTTGAATCAGCGTGCGCCGACCGACTTTGCCCTGACCTATGGCTGGGATGGCGAAGCAAATCCAGCTGCAGAAGTTGCTTTCAATCAGCTTGGTGTTTATGTTCAGGACGAATGGAACCTGGCTAAGAATTTTAGCTTAACCTATGGTTTGCGAGGCGATTATCTGAAGTATGTTGATAACATCATCAGGAATAATGCCATTTATGAACTGGATTTTGGCGACAAAAAGATTGACACCGGATCATGGCCAACACCAAAAGTTCAGCTTTCACCAAGGGTTGGTTTTACCTGGGATGTTATGGGTGACCAAACCTTAAAAATTCGCGGAGGTTCAGGCGTGTTTATGGGAAGATTGCCGCTGGTATTCTTCACCAATATGCCAACCAACTCCGGAATGGTTCAGGGTAGCTATGCCGCTGTCACCACTTATAACTCCGATGGTTCTGTGAAAGAAGCTGATCCTATCTTGTCTTCGTTAGCCGGGAAAATGATTACCGATGTTGACGAAATGATCAGTAAACTGGGTCTGCCAACTACCATTACCCCTGAACAAGGTGTTTTACCGCGCGACATTAACGGTATTGATCCTGATTTTAAAATGCCTCAGGTATGGAAATCTTCATTTGCTATAGATTATAAAGTTCCTGTTTCCTTCCCGATGACCGTTACTTTGGAAGGTATTTACACCAAAAATATTAACGGTGTGATGCTGAAAAACTACAACCTGATGGAGTCCGATTCCACCTGGGAGCGCTTTGAAGGTCCGGACGACAGGTACATCTATCCAGCAAATGCTGACTATACCTATACTTCAAGAAATGCTTACATGTTGGCAAACAGCGACGAAGGTTGGGGTGCTATTGGTAACATTACCATTACGGCTGAACCTGTTGACAATCTGAGTATTATTGCATCCTATACCAAAACCGAATCCAAAGAGATTTCGGGTATGCCTGGTAGCAACGCTGCATCAGCCTACAACGGTCTGTTAGAAGTTAACGGCCCACACATGCCATGGCTGCAGCGTTCACAGTATGTTGTGCCAGACAGAGCTATTGCTGCATTGTCCTATAAGATTCCTTATCTGAAGGCCCACATGGCAACAACCATTAGCCTGTTCTATACCGGTTATTCAACAAACGGTTATAGCTATAGCTACACGAATGACATGAATTATGATGGTTATGCTACCGACTTGATTTACATTCCGGAAGCAAAAGGTGACATCAAATTCGTAAGCACAGCTGACGAGGATGCCTTCTTCAAGTTTATGGAACAAGACAAGTATCTGTCATCGCACAAAGGTGAATATGCTGAAGCTTATGCTGTTAGGGCACCTTGGGTGCATCAGCTGGATCTGAGGTTTGTGCAAGATTTCAAAGTAAAAGTTGGTAGTACAACCAATACCCTGCAGGTGACATTAGACTTCCTGAACTTTGGTAACTTGATCAACAGTACCTGGGGAGTTAGCAAAAATATGTACGATGCTAATAACGGCCAGATCTTGAAGTATGAAGGGAAAGATGATAATAACGTTCCTACCTTCTCGATGGTTAAAAATGATGATGGGGATTATTTATCACAGTCATTCTCAACCTATTATAACTACAACCAGTGCTGGTTCTTGCAGCTTGGTCTTCGTTATATCTTTAACTAGAGATTTTTTCGTGGATAAATGGTGTGAAGCCAAGACTCAGGTCACCCTAGAGACCGCCAAAATCAAAATTGGCGGTCTCTTCTTATCTTACAAAATGAGTAAACGAATCATAATTCTTGTTGTTTTCCTTGCCTTTCTCCCGGGATGGATTTTTGCCGGAAGAAATGATCAATACGTTGTGGTGCTTTCCATGGATGGATTCCGGTGGGATTATTCAACGATCTATCATACGCCCAACCTCGACCGTATTGCCCGCAGGGGCGCAAAAGTGGTTTCATTGATGTCGGCATATCCGAGCAAAACTTTTCCTAATCACTACTCTATCGCCACTGGACTCTATCCGGATCATCATGGAATTATCCAGAATAATTTCTTTGATCCCCTGATCGACCGCTCGTTTCGTATGAGCGATCGATCGGCGGTGGAGGATTCGGTCTTTTGGGAGGGCGAAGCTATCTGGGAGACTGCCGGAATGCAGGGCCTGCGTACAGCGTCTTATTTCTGGGTAGGATCAGAAAGTAATGAGAGGTACCATCCGCACGATCGTAAACTGTTTCAAAGCGGGTTCCCATACCTGCAACAGATGGATACGGTGATGTACTGGCTTAGCCGTCCTGAGGAGTTGAGGCCCCGGCTGATCATGTTTTATTTTGATCAGCCCGATCTGGTTAGCCATGAGTATGGCCCGATCAGCCCCGAAACCCGTGAGGTGGTGGAGCGACTCGATAGCCTGGTAGGTGTCCTGGATAAGAGGTTAAAAAGAGAGGCCAGAAAACTTAAGATCAATATAAATCTGGTGATCCTTTCAGATCACGGCATGGGCCATATTCCCGAGGGGAATCGAGTATTCCTGGATGATATCCTTGATCTCGATCGAGTAAAGCGGATCAATGGCGGGAACCCAGTCATCATGCTGGAACCGGAATCGGGATACCTGGAGGAGGCTTACCAGAAGCTTAGCCAGGCTAACCACCTGAAGGTGTGGAAGCGGGAAGCTATGCCGCCACATTATCATTATGGTACTCATAGGCGAATTGCACAACTGATTGTTGAGGCTGATAGTTCCTGGGGTGTGGAAATCAATCATCGTAAAAGGAAAGATGGCCGTGAGTTTACCTATGGCCGGGGGGCGCATGGGTATGATCCGACAAATCTGGATATGCACGGGATTTTCTATGCCAAAGGCCCCGTGTTTAGACGAAAGTATGTGCAGCCGACTTTTGAAAATGTGTCGATTTATGGTCTGCTGGCTCAAATTCTGGGCCTCAAACCCGCTCCCAACGATGGTAATTTTGATGCCGTAAAAGGGATGCTCCGGAAATTCTGAGCCTAAAAATCGCGATCCAGGTCGAATATTTTCTCCATCAGCACCCACTTTTCACCAGGCTTAGCCCAAGGTACTGGGACTTGATACTGCCATACAAAAGCTTCCCATTCGGGTTGTCTCTCGAGCCGACCAAGCCTGCTCATCTCCTGGTCAAAGTCCCAGCCGTCAGGCACTTCCAGAATCATGAAAAGTCGGGTTCCGAGCAGGTAGATCTCCATGTCTAGAATTCCTACCTCCCTCATTCCCTGAGGAATCTCGGGCCATATCCCCTCTTTTGTGTGATAATGACGGTACTGTCGGATTTTCTCCGGGTCGTCATGCAGATCAAGAGCCAGGCAGAAACGTTTCATCGGAGTGTGATCTTTTCTTTCACCTCTCCCTGTATGTCCTTCACAATCAGAGTGTAAACTCCTTTTGGTAAGTGGCTTAGGTCGATAGTGTGTGCTATCTTCCCAGCTGATAGTTCAATCATTTCATTAGCAACCGATTGGCCGGTGATGTTAAAGATGCGCATGATAGCCTGTCCGGGGTTTTCCGACTGGATCTCCAGTGTAACTTTTCCATCGGATGGATTGGGGTAAACTCGCATCGCCATGGTATTGATAGGGTTCATCACGGAAGCCGATCCGGGGAACAGCTCGATATGGTCGATGGCAGCGCCACCGCCCAGCTGCTTGTCATTGGAATAATGAAAGGCCAGTTCTACATCATCCTTTAGAACATCCTGTGGCAGCACCAAAGATTGTTCTTTCCACTCCCATCCTTGGTTGCGCGGATCATCGAACTTGTAGAATTCTACCCAATCACTTTCGGGTGA
>JAAYIP010000273.1 GCA_012523435.1 Bacteroidales bacterium
CCGGAATCGCCCTGGGCAATGCCTATGGGTCAAATATTGCCAACATAGCACTTATCCTGGGAATTACTGCCCTGATAAAACCAATCGCCATTGAATCCGGAGTACTCAAAAAAGAACTGCCAATCCTGACCGGAGTTACCTTCGTAACAGCCTTATTGTTATGGAATTATCGACTTACCCGAATCGAATCGATCTTTCTGTTGATCCTTTTCGTGGCCTTTATCCTTTGGAGTATCCGTAATGGAATGAGAAGTCAAGATGATACCCTGGTCACCAAAATAACCCAAGATAATACGTCATCCCGACTCTCGAAAAAAAAAGCTACCGTTCACCTCATCATTGGACTGCTGGTTCTGGTTGCCAGCTCCAGAATTCTGGTTTGGGGCTCGGTTGAAATCGCCCAACTCCTCGGAGTTAGCGATGTGATTATCGGCCTGACTATCGTAGCCATTGGAACCTCACTGCCCGAATTGGCCTCGGCTATCACTGCATCCCGAAAAGGAGAACATGAACTGGCCCTTGGCAATATCATCGGCTCCAATATGTTCAATACTCTCGCCGTTGTCGGCATCGCCGGAACGATCCATCCGCTCGACATTCCATCCGAAATTCTCTCGCGAGATATCCTGATTGTAAGCCTGCTTACCATATCAATATTCCTTCTTGGATTAAAAACCCAAGGACAGCCCGGAAAAATCAACCGTTTCGAGGGAGGAATTCTGGCAGCTTTCTACGTTATTTATCTTGTAATCCTGGCTTCATCGGCTATAAAGGCTTGACTCTCAAGCCTTTCTGACTATCTCCCGAGTCGAGAGCAAACCACAGGCAGCCCAGATATCCTGACCGCGCGAAGCACGCACCGTCGTCAGAATTCCTTTTTTGGTTAACGCATCCTTAAAGGCCAGAACAGTCTGATCATCCGATCCCTGCAGCGGCGTGTCCGGGATCGGGTGAAAACGAATCAGATTTATGCGACAGCGAACCTTATTCAATACCCTCGCTAACTCCTTGACGTGAGCAGGAGTGTCATTTAAACCTTTGAATAAAATGTATTCAAAAGATATCCTGCGCTGACGACCCCAATCAAACGAACGAATCGTTTCAATCACTTCCGATAGTGGATAAACCTTCTCCACCGGCATGAGCATCCTGCGCTCCTCAGGGAAAGGAGTGTGTAAACTAACGGCCAGATGAGCCTGAGTGCGATTGAGGAACTCCTGCATCGCCGGAATGATTCCAATCGTCGAAACCGTAATCCTCCGCGGACTCCAGCCATATCCCCAGTCGGCAGTCAATATTTCAATACACCGTAACACCTCCTCCAAGTTATCAAAAGGCTCGCCCATACCCATATACACCACATTCGTCAGCTTCTCACGCTCGGGCAATCGATGGACCTGGTTGAGAATCTCGCCAGCAGTCAACTGCCCCTGAAAACCCTGCCTCCCAGTCATACAAAACAGACAACCCATCTTACAACCCACCTGAGAAGAAATGCATAGCGTGGCCCGTTCTTCATCCGGAATATAAGCCGCCTCAACAAATTTACCTTGACCAGCCTGAAAAAGATACTTCTTGGTTCCATCCACCGACTCTTGAAAACTTACCGGATCCGCAAGACCAAGAACAAAACGCTCCCCTAAGGCCCCCCTAACCCTCGCCGATAAATTGGTCATCTCATCAATCGAGCCTATCTGCTTTTTGTATAACCAACCCGCAATCTGCCCCCCAACATACCGTGGTAGCCCCATCTGCTCCACAATAACGTGAAGTTCTTCAAGAGTCTTTCCGAATAATCCTTCCCGCTCTAAATGACCCATCAGGCTTCTAGATAAATGTTCAGATACGACGTAAATTAAATCACAAAGATAACACAGTCATCCAACGATGAAATGCCAATTTTCTTCCAGGAGTGTGTTAAAAAAGCTTAATTACCCTGCCAACCATTTACTTAAACCCACCTTTTCCCTAAATTTGAATGACCTGTATTGCAACCCCAAAACAAAAATTCGATGAAAAAGCTCAATCCCTCCATTATCATACTGATAATCATCAGTTTGCTAATTAATACCACCACCCTAAACGGTCAACCAGCCAGAAACCCAATGCTGTCCGGTCAGGATCGGCTTGAGAAATTTAGCCTGATTCAAAAAATGAAATCCTCCTCTCCTTTTGCCAACATGAAGTGGCAATTTGTCGGGCCTACCAATGTCAGCGGGCGCTGCACGGATGTCGCTGTCGTACAGCCAAAAGGCCAGAATTATACCATCTATGTCGGTACCGCTTCTGGTGGAATCTGGAAAACCGAAAACGAAGGAGTCACCTGGAAACCAATTTTTGAAAATGAGGTTACCGCTTCCATCGGCGATATTACCTTAGATCCTCAAAATCAGGAAGTTCTATGGGTTGGCAGCGGGGAAGCAAATATTTTCCGCAGCTCTCAGTCGGGTTGCGGTATCTACCTGACTACCAATGGCGGCAAAACCTGGGAGCATAAGGGACTCGAAAATACTTTCACCATCGCCCGCATCCTGGTCCATCCTAAAAATTCCAAAGTAGTGTATGTCGCTGCCTCCGGACATGAATGGACAGATAACCCTGATCGCGGTGTTTACAAAACTACTGATGGCGGAAACACCTGGGATAAAATTCTTTATATCGACGAACAGACCGGAGCGATCGACCTGGTAATGGATCCGTCCGATACTAACACCCTCTATGCCGCTACCTGGCAACGCATTAGAAAGAAATGGAACGACCCACGAACCGAATCCGACTATTCCGGTAGCGGTATCTGGAAAACTACCAATGGCGGAAAATCATGGAATCCCATCAACAGCGGACTGCCGGAAGCTGAGTTTAGAGGACGTATCGGCCTCGATATTGCTGCCTCAAACCCAAAAGTATTGTATGCCTTTGTCGATAATTACGAGATCGCCCGTGAAAATGACAATACTGACGAAACCGACTCCTACGGCCGTCCAAAAGGTGGCATCATTAAAGGAGCTACCATTTACAAAACCAGCGATAAAGGGAAAGAATGGACCCGTGTCAGCGGTCAGACACCCGAGATGGCCCGGTATATGGAAAGCCACTCCTCAACTTACGGGTGGGTATTCGGACAGATCCGCGTCGATCCAACCGATGAAAATACCATCTACACCATGGGACTGATGCTGAACGTATCGAACGACGGAGGCAAAACATTCCGTACACTCGATGGAATGCACGTGGATCATCATGGGTTGTGGA
>JAAYIP010000037.1 GCA_012523435.1 Bacteroidales bacterium
ATCCGCGTCGATCCAACCGATGAAAATACCATCTACACCATGGGACTGATGCTGAACGTATCGAACGACGGAGGCAAAACATTCCGTACACTCGATGGAATGCACGTGGATCATCATGGGTTGTGGATCGACCCAGCTAATCCATCCTATCTGATCAATTGTAACGATGGTGGGATCGTCATCTCCTACGACAAAGGAGAAAACTGGATGCAATTTACTCATAACCTACCTGCAGTACAGTTCTTTACCATCAACTATGACCTGGGTGAGCCCTTTAAAGTTTATGGTTCAGTACAAGATCACGGCAGCTATAGCGGTGTCATCGACCTCTCCAGAGGACGCGACCGGATTCCGGCACGCCCCTTTGACTACGCACCGGGCGGCGAAGGAAGTAATCACGCTATCGATCCCCGCGATCCCAACCTGGTCTATTCGGCCGGATTTTACGGGTCCCTCAGCCGGGCTAACCTGACAACCGGTGACCGAAAAAGTATTCTGCCACGAACCTTCGATACCGAACCACCACTCCGTGGACAGTGGCTGGCACCCTTTATCCTGTCTGAACATAATCCAGACATCATCTATCATGGCATGCAATACCTATATCAGTCTAATGATCAAGGAAATACATGGAAGCGCATCAGTCCCGACCTCACCCATAATGTCCCGGAAAAAATCGGGGATATTCAATACCAAACCCTTTCCACCATCTCCGAATCACCGCTATACTTCGGACTAATCTACGCCGGAACCGATGATGGCCGCCTCCATGTCACCCGCAATGGCGGAACCACTTGGACCGAATTAACACCAAAGCTGGCCCCTGATAGATGGATCAGCCGCATCGTGGCATCGAAATTTAAAATAGGACGAGTTTATGTAACCCAAAACGGGAAAAGAGATGATGACTTTCAAGTATATATCTGGAAATCTGAAGACTACGGCGAAACCTTCCAGGATATCTCAGCTAACATCCCCCTCGGACCCGTTAACGTTATTCGCGAAGACCCATTCAACGGTGATATTCTCTATCTCGGAACCGACACCGGAGTTTATATTTCAACTAATGGAGGAAAATCCTGGGAAATACTCGGCAACCTACCAACCGTCTATGTTCATGACCTGATAATTCATCCACGCGATAATATCATCGTCATTGGAACCCATGGCCGGGGAGTTTGGGCCCTGGATGCCAATACCATCAATAAAGCTAACGAGAGAAGACGGTTCTACCGATAGATAGGCACCTTTGATTAGAAGGCATTCCTATTCTATTACCCGGTGCCAGGTCTGCTTCCGGCCAATCGGGCCTATGGATCCACGTACTGTCAGGGTTTTGGAATCTTCTAGCCAAATCTTGACATCATAAAACTTGCCGTTGCCAGGATCCAAAATGCCCTTTTTACCCTTCCATACCTCATCAGATCGGGTTAATCCGCTGATAATCACCATACCCCGAATACGTTTATCCTTCAGGGCACCCTTGCACTTATCACAGGTGTCGTCTGTCGGAGTCACCCCATCATCATCAAAAGTCTCCAAAATCTTGCCGTAAAGCTTCCCTCCAGAAATCCATATCTGAACAATGGATTTCTGCAAGTTGGTCTCATCATCAATGGTACGCCACTTACCAACCACATCCTGTCCAAAGATCTGCCCGCCAGCAAACAACAGAGCAGCCACTAAAAGTCCGGTGAGTTGTAACTTTTTCATATCGATTGGGTTTAAAGCAAATTTCGGGATCGAAGTAAATAAAAAAAACAATAACACAACTATAGCCATAATCCAACCGACTAACAAAACCCGAGATATCCTTTGATCCACTTCGACAGTTTACAACTATCACCCCCTAAACCTGCTGATCAGGTGCTGTTATCTGCTTAATCCACCTTTGTTTATTTCCGGTATTCCGTTACCTTTGCCCGCTCAATAATCACACGAAATGATGAAAACAAAAATCTGGGTCGGTATGGCCACGTTGGCACTCCTGACCACAATCTCATGCGGACAAATGAAAAAATCCTCACTTGACATCGGTCAGATTCAGCTGACCAACCTCGCCGATACGGCTAGTTATGCTCTTGGCGTTAATATGGCCACAGCTATGATGGAACAGGGCTTCGAAGACTTGAACCTCACCGCTTTTGCCAAAGCTTTTCAAGATGTTTACACCGAAAGCAAAACCCTGATCTCCAACGAAGAAACGAACGGAATTCTGCAGGAATATTTCATGTCCCTGTCGGATCAAGCCGGACAAGAAAACCTGGCTGAAGGCCAGGCATTCCTGGAAAAAAACGGGAAAAATGATGGTGTAGTCACTACAGAATCCGGACTACAGTATGAAGTGATCACCCAGGGAACCGGCGCGAAACCAACAGCAGAAAGCACAGTTAAAGTCCATTATCATGGCACCCTGATCGACGGTACCGTTTTTGACAGCTCTGTTGACCGCGGCCAACCCGTTGAATTCCCCCTCAATGGAGTCATTCCCGGATGGACCGAAGGTGTTCAACTCATGCCTGTCGGATCAAAGTATAAGCTCTATATCCCCTCCGAACTGGGTTATGGCGCCAATGTACCTCCTGGTGGTCCCATCGGGCCAAATTCAGTCCTGATCTTTGAAGTCGAACTGATCGACATCATCAACTAATCAGGTATCAAAAACTCTTTTAAAAAGCCCCGCTAATGCGGGGTTTTTTATTTTCTACCCTCCCCGGAGAAAAACTTTGATATCCGGATTTTTTTGTAACCTTGCAGTGAGCAAATATTCGATATTTTAGCTCAATATACTCATATTTAAACTGTTACAAACAACCAAATCGATAACCCGATGTCAATTAAACGGAAAACCCGCGAACTGATGGAACGCAGAGAACAGATCCTTCAGGGTGGAGGGGAGTCTGCCATTAAGAAGCAGCAGGAGATGGGGAAAATGCCCGCCCGCGATCGAGTCATCAGTATCCTGGATGAAAACTCATTTCAGGAGTATGATCTATTTGCCCAGCACGAAGGCCGGGATTTTGATATGGATAAAAAAGAGCTTCCAGGCGATGGAGTGATAACCGGAACCGGTAAAATCTATGGCTCACCTGTTTGTATCTTTGCTCAAGATTTCACCGTTGCTGGAGGATCTCTCGGCCTGATGCACGCCCGAAAAATCACCAAAATCATGGATCATGCCCTGAAACTAAAAGTTCCGCTGATCGGAATCAACGATTCAGGTGGCGCCAGAGTGCAGGAGGGCGTCAACTCTCTGGCAGGATATGGGGAGATTTTCTACCGAAACACCCAGGCTTCGGGAGTAATCCCTCAGATCTCCGTTATCCTGGGTCCATGCGCCGGCGGTGCCGTGTACTCACCAGCTTTGACAGATTTCGTTTTTGTCGTGGATAAAATCTCAAAAATGTTCATCACCGGCCCCGAAGTGATCAAAACCGTCCTGGGCGAAGAAATCTCAATGGAAGAACTGGGCGGAGCCCAAGTCCATTCCACCATCACCGGGAATGCCCACTTTTACGCAGCCAGCGAAACTGAATGTTTTGAACAAATTAAAAACCTCATCTCCTATATTCCCTGGAATAACAACCTTAAACCCAGAAAATTACGACCACGAAGCCCCAAAAACGCTTACAAAATCGACACCATCGTACCTGTCGATCCAAAACAACCTTACGATGTCAGAAATGTCATCCGGGCAATTGCTGATAGTTCCGAATTCTTTGAAATTCAGGAACAATTTGCCCAAAATATCGTGATAGGCTACGGACGGATGAACGGTCAGACAATCGGTTTCGTCGCAAACCAACCCATGTACATGGCCGGAGTCCTCGACGTGGATTCATCGGATAAGGCCGCCCGATTTATCCGATTCTGCGATGCGTTTAATATCCCACTGATTACCCTGGTTGACCTACCCGGATACCTCCCAGGTGTAGATCAGGAACATGCAGGCGTAATCCGCCACGGCGCCAAGGTGCTCTACGCTTATAGCGAAGCAACCGTGCCCCGAATTACCGTTATTCTCCGAAAAGCCTACGGCGGAGGATATATCGCGATGAACAGCCGCCACCTGAATGCTGATATCGTCTTCGCCTGGCCATCAGCCGAAATCGCTGTGATGGGACCAGAAGGTGCCGCGAATATCATCTTCCGTAAAGAGATCACCTCCGCAGAAGATCCGGAAAAAATGCGCAAGCAAAAAATTAAAGAGTATAAAGATAAATTCGCGAACCCTTACGTAGCAGCCGCTAAAGGCTATGTCGATGCAGTCATCGAACCAGAAAATACCCGCGATTACCTGCTTCATGCCCTGGAAGTCCTGGAAACTAAGGATGTGCCACGCCCGCTTCGAAAACACGGATGTATCCCGTTGTAAGCGATTGTTCTAAGTTTTACCTTTTTTTGCAAGAACCCATGAAACAAAACGAAACGCCACTGGCAGAACTAAACTTCGAAGGCTCCAAATATAAAACCCTGATAACCAAAAAGTTTCAGTCAAGAAAAGCCTACATCCCCGATGATCCGAATAAGATCAACGCACAAATCCCAGGCACTATCCTCAAAATCATGGTCAAAGAGGGCCAACAAATTAATCCCTCGAAATGTCTCTTCATTCTGGAAGCCATGAAAATGAAAAACCGAGTTTTTGCATCCATTTCTGGTACGATTAAGAAAATCTATATTACAGAAGGTCAAATTGTTACAAAAAACCAACTACTATTGGAACTGGGAAAACCAGAGTTAAAACCAATACCAGAACCGGATCAAACCAATCAGGAAGCCACTAAAGAGCGGAAAACAAGGCGATTCGGGAAAAGAAACCGCGCTAAATCAGACCAGTAATCCTTCCCAAATCAAATAAGGACGGATTAATTCGGGAACTTCCCGCTGCTCTTTGAAAAGCGCGTAAACAGCCGATCCACTACTAGTCATGCTACTGTATAAAGCTCCTGCCCCATAACAGGCATCACGGATCTCCTGTATCAAGGGAATCTTCGTAAAAGCATAAGCCTCAAAGTCGTTCCTAACCAACCCAGCCCACATCGAAAGAGGCTGCTGCAAAGCATCAATAAGAGATACAGACCATGGCACCGACGTAACGTTACGATAAGCCTCTACCGTAGATATTCCAGCTCCGGGATGGAAAAGCCAAATATTCAAACCCTTGATATCCAATAAAAATGGCGTAAGCTCTTCGCCTCTCCCAACAGCTAAAGAGGGTACCGGATCAATAAAAAATGGACAATCACTGCCTAACTCCCCTGCTAACAATTGAAGCTCCTCCTTACTTAATCCCAGATTAAACAAACGACTTAACATGACCAGCATAAAAGCACCATCCGATGAACCCCCTCCTAACCCACCTCCAGGAGGAATCGACTTGTGAAGTTTTACCAATACAGATGGAAGAATGAACCGATCCGATAATAAATGATAGGCTTTCACAACCAGATTGGACGACTCTTCTCCATCTAACATGATGCCACTGATGTCCATCGAAGCTATACCATAGCCCCCATCGGAATCCGGAATAACCTCTAGCCGGTCAGTCAATCCGATAGGATAAAAAACCGTCTCGACCGAATGATACCCATCGGCCCTTTTTGCCTTGATATTCAAGCCAATATTGATCTTCGCGCAAGGATACGTCAACATAGGAGACTCCTGTCCCAGTTATTAACAAAGCCTAAAGTAACTACTTTTTTTAGTGAAATTCTGCTCATCTTTGTCTTTCAACCAGAACTCTATGGCGCAAAAAAAAACAACCGATACCAACAGACGGCTCCAGGAAATTGTACAAGACCTTGGAAAAGTTCCACCACAAGCTATCGAAATTGAGGAAGCTGTACTCGGTGCTCTCATGCTCGAGAAAGATGCAGCCGCTTCAGTCATCGATATCCTCCAAGCCGAATCATTTTATAAGGATACCCACCGGGTGATCTACGAATGCATTCTAAACCTTTCTGTTAATCACGAACCTATCGACCTGCTCACCGTTACCGAGGAACTCAAAAACCAAGGTAAACTGGAAATGATCGGCGGCCCCTACTACCTCACCCAACTTACCAGTAAAGTAGCTTCCGCTGCTCACGTGGAATACCATGCCCGCATCGTAGCTCAAAAATATATCCAACGCGAACTAATCCGCGTCTCTTCCGACATCCAGGAAAAAGCTTTCGATTCTAACCAGGATGTGGACGAACTGCTTGATTTTGCTGAAGGTGAACTGTTTAATGTTGCTTTCGGTAACATTAAAAAGGAAACACAAAAAATCGATGTCCTCATCGAAAAGGCCATCGCCCGAATGGAAGAACTCTCCACCCGGGAATCCGGACTCAGCGGCATCCCATCTGGCTTCACCAAACTCGACAGGATCACCTCGGGTTGGCAACCATCCGACCTGGTCATTATCGCAGCAAGACCCTCCATGGGAAAAACAGCCTTCATGCTCTCAATGGCACGTAATATGGCCGTGGAACATGAAAAGCCTGTCGCTATCTTTTCTCTTGAAATGTCTAGTATTCAACTAGTTAACAGACTCATTGTTAGCGAGACAGAACTAGCAGCCGAAAAAATAAGAAATGGCCAACTCAAAAAATATGAATGGGAACAGTTGGAAATTAAACTGAAAACCTTGGTCTCCGCCCCAATCTTTATCGATGACACCCCGGCAATTAGTGTATTCGAACTGAGAGCTAAAGCCAGAAGACTTAAACTCCAATATCAAATCCAACTTCTGGTGGTTGACTATCTCCAACTGATGACCGGCCCACCTGATAGCTCCGGAAGCCGCGAGCAGGAAGTCAGTAGCATCTCCCGCTCCCTTAAAGCAATCGCTAAAGAGTTGGATATCCCAATTATCGCCCTCTCCCAGCTGAACCGCTCTGTCGAACTACGTGCCGGCGACAAACGGCCACAACTGTCCGACTTGAGAGAATCGGGAGCTATCGAACAAGATGCCGATATCGTCATCTTTATCCATCGCCCCGAAAGATTCGGACTAACCGAAGACTCAGAAGGCCGATCAACTATCGGAATCGCCGATATCATCATTGCTAAACATCGTAACGGTGCCGTCGGAGATATACAACTCCGCTTCAAATCAGAACAAGCTAAATTTACTGAGCTCGATTTTGAATTTGCTGATGCCAGCTATGACCTGCCAGATAACGGAACCGTGAAGTATGAATCCAGAATGAACAAAAACCTGTCGCAATCAGATTATGCCGATGAGTTTTAAACGG
>JAAYIP010000274.1 GCA_012523435.1 Bacteroidales bacterium
CATCATGCAACTCCACATACTTGCCTACCCGACCGATTTTCACCGATCTTTCAGGATTCTTAACTGCCTTGACAAAATTGAGCCAAGGTTCAATTTCGATGGGGTGGTCGATTGGCAACTGAAGTTTTCCCAGCACGATTTCATCCAACTTTTCCTTGAGCATCAGGAGGGGTACTTCATAAATAGTAGAGACATCTCTGGATTCGATCACGGAGCGTTCATCCACGTTACAAAAGAGAGCTACTTTCTTCCGGACATCGCGCGTCAGTGGTTTTTCTGTCCTTAGAACCAAGATATCCGGCTGCACTCCCTCTTCCAACAGCATTTTCACTGAGTGTTGGGTTGGTTTTGTTTTCAGCTCTCCCGATGCACTCAGGTAAGGAACCAGTGTCAGATGGACAACCAGGACTCGTTTTCCCAGCTCCCATCTCAGTTGCCTAACCGATTCGATATAGGGTAACGATTCGATATCCCCAACTGTTCCTCCGATCTCCGTAATGACAAAATCATATTTACCCTTAGTTCCCAAGATTTTAATTCTTCTTTTGATCTCATCCGTGATATGAGGAATAATCTGAACGGTTTTACCTAGGTATTCACCATGACGCTCCTTATTGATGACTGACTGGTACACCCGTCCCGTAGTCACATTATTAGACTGGGACGTTGGAATATTGAGAAAGCGTTCGTAATGACCCAGGTCGAGATCCGTCTCCGCCCCATCGTCCGTGACATAACACTCCCCGTGCTCGTATGGGTTCAGGGTACCTGGATCGACATTAATATAAGGGTCAAGTTTCTGGATAGTAACTGAATAGCCTCTAGCTTGTAGAAGTTTAGCCAGCGAACTGGAAATGATTCCTTTACCCAATGAGGATGTGACACCTCCCGTTACGAAGATGTAATTGGTATGTTTGATTCCCATAAAATTGTTTTAGAAGGTCCAGTTCAAACCAATAGATGGCATAATGGGCAATTGATTAACCCTTTCATACCGAATCCGGTCGAAATAGAAGATGTTCTTACGATTGTAAACGTTAGTCACGCTAAAGGTGAGTTCAAGGATACTATCTTCCCCGGTGTGGATGGTCTTCTTGATATTGGCATCCAGTCGGTGGTAATAAGGCAGACGTCCCTGATTTAGCGGACCGTAAACGATTCCCAGCTCTCCGTTAACCCGGGTATAATCTGTATTGATTCCATCGTAGAACGGAATTTTTTCATAGAATCCCTGAGTTTGAGTGAACGGGAATCCTGAACCCAGGTTCCAACGGCCGCTGACCTCCCAACTTAGGTCATTCCCAAACGTATAGGATGTGACCAGGTTTACATTATGACGGCGATCGAAATGTGGGGGATATTCCACAACTCCATCGTAGCGGGTAACATACCCAAGGGAATAGGTTCCCCAGAAATAGATTCGTTTGTAGTCATACTTCAGCCGGAAGTCAATCCCATAAGCTTTCCCGGTTTCAATGATGAAATCTTTTCGGAGATATTCTGGTTTATCCTGATTACTTCCGGTATCATCATACAGTTTATTTCTATTGATATTGGTTAGCTGGGTATTATCCTTGATATAAGTTTCAACGATCAGATCCAATCGATTCGAGATATCGAATTCAAATCCGAGAATCAGGTGATTTGACTTCTGCAACCTGGAGGTTACTTTTTTACCATCGAACTCTTTTTGAAGGTTTTCCGGACCTGAGAGGAATCCATAGAATAGGTTCACCACATCGCGGTCTGAGTTGGCTGCAATCAAGTCTTGGCTATACATCCCGGCGGCCATTTTTAGGCGGAAGATATCGCTCAGGTTATATTTGACACCCAGTCTGGGTTCTGGCGAAACTTCTCCCAGTGAAGCATAATAGTGTAACCTGAAGCTAGGTTCCACCAGGAATTTTCCCAAGGTCATCTTATACTTACCGAAAGCAGCGAGCTCGGTCGTAAACTGTGTCTGGATGATTTTCCGGCCTACGGAGTTGAAATAATTAAAGTCGGTATTAAAACCCAGGGTTTCAACGCCATATTCCAGTTGATCTTTCCCGAAATAGTAAACGAATTCCAATCCGACGTTAAAACCATTAATTGAACTCTCCCGGGGCTGTTGGCCAGCCGCAAGCATCGTAATCTCGTATTTCGAATAAGCCAAATTGGCTTTAATCTGAGCGGGATAGTTGCCCGGAATTAGGACCACATTGGATCCCACGCCAAAGGAATTCCAACCGATATCAGTGACATCCCGGTACACGACTTGGTCGGAGAAATTGAATCCGAAGAAATTGACTTTACTGCCGTTCCGGGCGTTCATAGAGATCTTGCCGTAGAAATCCGTAAAATTGAAAGGCAGCCCGGCCGTATCAACGTATGAATAGATGTATTTCGATGTTTGTTCCAGATAACTATGTTTGGCTGACAGAACGAAGGAGATCGATCCATCGTCCTCACTTTTAGCTTTTTTAATTGGACCCTCGAGGAGAGCTTTAGCCATAAATGTTCCTACGGAAAATTTTCCAGAAAGGCGATTTTTGTTCCCATCCCGGGTGGTAATATCCATGATGGAGGAGATTCTGCCACCGAAATTGGCTCCAAAGCCGCCAGTGTGAACATCAGCCATCTTGATGATATCGGTATCAAATACAGAGAATAGGCCGATGGAGTGGAACGGGTTATAAACGATCATGCCATCCAAGAGCACCTTATTTTGGATGGGGGCTCCACCCCTGATGTAAAGCTGACCTCCTTGGTCCCCCGTAAAGATGACCCCCGGTAGCACCTGTAGGTATTGAGCAAGATCGGGCTCACTTCCCACAGTCGGGATTCTTTCCATTTGTTTTGGGGTTACTTTGACCACAGAAGTTTGGACTTGCGTTCTCATTTCCTGGCGCTCAGCCGATACCACCACTTCATCGATGCTTTGCATCTCTTCTGAAAGATATAACTTCTCGTTATAGACCCGATCGGCAGCAATGGTGTAAGGAACACTATCCTTTGCATATCCTACTGCACTATATATCAACATATAATCACCAGGAGGTATTCTGGAGATACTGAAGAACCCATTCACATCAGAAGCCGCCCCCATGGTTGTTCCATTGAGGTAAACGTTGGCCCCGATTATTGGCTCGCCATTCTCTTTATCATAGACGAAACCTCGGACAATTCCATGTTGCCCAAAGGCACTAAATCCGGCAAAAACGCCCCAAAGGATGAAGGCGCCAAGAAATTTAACTGTTCTCATGGTTCTTGTTTATGGGTCAATAGTTAATCAAATTGGTCCAGCAAATCGATTTTTTCTCTGAGCGTTTGGATTCTTTCTCGACCTTGCTGAATCTTATTTTCAATTTCCCGGATCAGGGATTCCGATTTTTGGGACTTGGCAAAGAAACCGATATTATTCTCCCACAGGGTGATATCGCTTTCCATTTGCTTAAGTTTGTTAACCATTTTCTCTCTTTCCGTTGAGATCCGGTTCTTACCTTTGGGGGACTGAGCTAAATTATCAACTTTTTGTCTAAAACGCAATACTTCTTTTTTCGAATCATCCAGATCCAATTTATCAAATACTTCATGCAGCGCTTCCCTAAATTCACGCTGGATGGAATCCTTTTTATCCAATGGAACATGGCCGACATCGGTAAATTCCTTCTGAACCTTCTTCAGCTCTTTCAGGTCTTCTGCCTGGTTTTCGGTCAGTGTAAAATTGCGGACCTTCTCAACGAGGGCAGTTTTCAGCTTAAGGTTTTCGATCTGTTCACCATCCTGAGAACTGAAATGCTCGGATCGGTTCTGAAAGAACGTATCGCAGGCGTTACGGAAGCGTGCCCAAAGCGCATCTGAATATTTTCGAGGAACCGGACCGATCTCTTTCCATCGTTTTTGAATATTGATTAATTCATCGGTGGTTTTTTTCCACTCTTTATTGTTCATCAAGGCTTCTGCCTGTACACAAAGATCAGTTTTCAATTGAAGATTTTCGTGCTGGTCTTCCCGATGTCTTGAAAAATAGTCGCGCTTCCGGCTGAAGAACTCATCGCAAGCCGTGCGGAAACGCTGGTACACTCGATTGTTATCTTTTCTTGGAGCAAAACCGATACTCCTCCACATTTTCTGGATATTGATGACCTCCTGAGAGTAAATATTCCAATCCTTCGGACTTTCGAGCTGTTTTTTCAGGATCTCCTCAATTTTCTCACACAGGTGTGTTTTCGCATCCAGGTTACTTTTTTGCTCCTCTTTCAAGCTCAGATAATAGTCCTGATGCTTCCGGTTGATCTGATTCGTAGCCTCCCTGAAACGTTCCCAGATTTCATCTTTTTTTTCCCGTGGTACCGGTCCAATCTCACGCCAGTCTGCATGTAGCTTCTGAAGATCGCCAAAGGCTTTGGTCACGTTGGGTTCGAGCAGTAGTTCCTCAGCTTGCTCGCAAAGCTGGATTTTGGCTTCCAGATTCTTTTTTAGGTCGAGATCTCTAAGCTCTTTGTTAATTTTGATGAAATCATAAAAGACCTCAACATTGTGATGGTAATTCTCCCACAGGCTCTGTAGCTCTCCCTGTGGAACCGGACCGGTTTCTCTCCAATCTCGCTGTAGATCCCGGAACTCGTTAAATGTTTTATTCAGCGACTCCTGGGTATGGACCAGATTTTTGATCTTTTCAATAATATCAAGCTTCTTCTTCAGGTTGAGATCCTTCTCCTCTTCCAGCACCTTCGCATACTCGTTCCGCCTAATCTTGTACTGTTCATACAATTCACGAAACTCTTCTTCGAGGGGATCCTCCGCTGGCTCAAACTCCTCTGCATTCCCACCCTCTTCAATAAAAGTCGCCTTTTTGGCTGCTGACTCCTGGTTCAACTTGCGATAAAAGGACGAACGGATATTCTCCACATCCCTGCCAATTTCCGTGATCGTACGGTGCATTAACAGAAGTCGCAGAGCTTCCACCAATTCAGGACGAGCGGTTTCACTATAGTTAACGTTGAGCGGTGGTAACTCAGAATTCTCTTCCACCTTACCCGGATTAGCATTATTGACAACTTCCTGTTCATCAATCTCTTCAGACTTTGAAGTAGAGGCGCTGAGGTTTTCTTCAACCGGCTCCTGATTTTCTACAGGCTGCTCTTTTTCGGTCATAGCTATCAATATTAGTTGTAAATAATCCCGGCAGATGCCGGTGTGTTCAAACGAACAGACTCAGTAGCTTTCGCCCTGATGATCACATTCTGGCAAAGATACCGATTTTTATAAAAAAAGCCATCTCGATTGAGATGGCTCCCTGATAAATTCCAAGCTCGTGTTAGCTAACCGTAATGTCCATAATCGGCTTGCTTTTTATCTCTTCTCTTTTCGGAATTTGGATGACCAGAACTCCTTGCTCGTATTTAGCTGTAATATTCTGTGTATCAATCCAATTCGAGAGTCTAAACCGGCGACTGAAGGAGGCCCTTTCAAATTCCCTGCGAGCAAAACGTTCATCCTGATTTCCTTCATTTTCAACAACCTCAGACGAAACCGTCAAAACCTGATCCTCAACCCTGATCTTGATCTCTTCTTTAGCAAACCCCGGAACCTGCATCTCAATCCGAAAATCATCAGCAGTCTCCAAAATATTGGCCGGCGGAACCATGCCATAACGTGAATCCATACCCTGGCCGTTGTAGAACAAATTGGCCAACTGACCTACTCCAAACGTGTCAACCCTGTTGGGAACACATTCACTGTTTCTGAATCTTACTAGTGTCATGATGTATCTCCTTTTAGTTTATTAATTTCTCTTTCTGACCCGTATCATTCAAATAAAAGACCAAATCAATTTTAATGCCATATTGTCACTTTTATCACCTGTTGTGGTGTCATTTTGGCATTTCTAGTAATGAAAGGAGCTTGGTAGGCATAAATTCAGATGCACTTAATCGTTATATTTGCATCAGAAATGGGTAAAATGAGAATTGACATCATCACCGCAGTACCTGAATTGCTAACCGGACCGTTTGATCACTCGATGGTAAAGCGTGCTATTGAAAAAGGGTTGGCATCGATCCACATCCATAACCTTCGGGACTATGCAACAGGAAAACACAAAAGTGTGGACGACTACCCTTTCAGTGGAGGCGGAGGGATGGTACTCATGGTTGAACCCATCGACCGGGCGATTTCTGATCTGAAGGCTCAACGAGATTATCAAGAAATAATTTACACCTCACCCGATGGACAGGCGTTCAATCAAAAACTGGCTAACCGCTTGTCATGCCAGGAGAACATGATCATTCTCTGCGGCCATTATAAAGGAATTGACCAGCGGGTTCGTGATCACCTGATCACCATGGAAATTTCAATCGGGGATTATGTCCTGACAGGCGGCGAATTGGCAGCTGCAATCATGGCCGATGCTATTATTCGCCTGATACCGGGCGTACTATCCGATGAGGAATCAGCCCTCACTGACTCCTTTCAGGACAATCTGCTAGCTCCGCCAATTTATACCAGGCCGGCAGAGTATCATGGTTGGAAGGTCCCGGAAATCCTACTTTCGGGCAACGACCGCCGAATTGAGGAGTGGAAACTCGAACAGTCACTTGAACGAACCCGACAATTACGACCAGATCTTCTTGATGATCAGCTATCCCGCCGACAAATTCCTGAATAGAGGCAATACTTACACGTGTCGATGTCAGCTGTCTGCATGAAAGGAACCGACGCATCGAATAACTCCGCCAACAGATCTCCTAGTCCCGCCCGAAACTCCTGGCGAATCTCCTGATAGACCAGAGGCTTTTTAGAAATTGTTATTCTCGTGTCAGAATCTCCGGTCAGAAAATTCATCACCGGATAAATGACTGGCACCAGAGGCTCTTCCCAGCCATGATTCAATCCAAACATCTCACAATAAAGAAGCACTTGGAATACATCCTTTAACCGGGAAGAGACCTTAAAAATCGAGCCAATTTCTTTGAAATTCAACGAAGTTTTCCCGGTTTTATAATCTAGAATCCTGATTCCATCAGCAGTTCTGTCGATCCGGTCGATAATACCACCTAGGTTGACAGATCGACCGCCCATTCTCTCCTCAAAACAGTAAGAACAGCGGATCGACTCCTCCATCCTGATTATTTTGAAGGGAGCCTCCTGTCGGTCAACCTGTACTATGGCATCAACAAAATTCCTGGCAATATCAAGGCCCAACTGCTCCTTGCTGCCTGGGTGGTGAATCCCATCCGTTTCCAATGCTTTGGGATACATCTCCAGCAGCAGTTGAGCAACTCGGTTCTGATCCTGGAGCAAAGCTGCGAACCATTGATCATCGGGACCTTCCGGCTTGTTTGAAAAAGGCTGATACAACTCCTCCATAACCAAGTGAATCAGAGTACCAAAGCCCTTTGGTTCACTGGCCGTTCCCGCCTCCCAAGGCTCCCGGATATCTAAAATCCGACTGAAAGCAAACCGGAGAGGACAATCGAGATACTCTTTGAGGGAACTGGGTGATATGGAATGCCCTGGAGTGTCCGGATCGAGAAAGCTGTTCAACTTAGCCAGCACTTTCCCTGATTTCTGAATAATCAGAGGAGACTCGTCAATCGCTACCCGAATGGCTGGCTCATCCAGTCGCTGAACCTCCAGGGGTGTTTCCAACTCCAACTGGGTAATGTATCGACTCTTTTCTCCAGAGCTTATCTGGTCATCGCGATGTCCGGTAATGTATAATAGGGTAACTTTTCGTGCCCGCTGAAGCAAGCGATAGAAATAGTAGGAGTAAATACGGTCGCGGTGTTCCGCTACAGGCAGCTGGAAAAATTTCCGCAAGGAATAGGGAATCAGAGAGCTCGGTAGGCTTTTTGATGGCCAGGTTCCTTCGTTGAGTGACATAATATACACCTCATCAAAATCAAGCAACCGGGTTTCCAAAACACCTGTTACCAGCGTGCCCGCTGTTCTTTCTTCTGATTCCAGCGTTATTCGTTTCTTCTGGAGAAAACGCGACAAAAGCTTAAAAACCCCTTCAGCATCCAGTGGAAGATCCCATTGCTGAACGATGCGCCTAAGATGATCCACCTCCTGTTGTATTTCAGTCAAAGCAGCCCTCTCCAACAGATCATCGGGAATCTCACCCTCTAAGATACGTTGCAGTATCATACTCACCACATCCAAAGGTTTCTCATACAGTGATGGAAGTAAACCAATAACAGAGGGATCCTGATTTTCACGGAAGAAATCCTCTGGCACCGCCTCCGGATATCTAACAGAAAGAACATCCAGCCAATCCTGCTCCTCCTCATTCAAACAAGCCTGCATCAAGGGATGCTTGAGCAAAGCTAACGTCCTTTCAGTACTATAGGAAGAAGGAATTCCATTCTTTTTATCTGTTAACCAGTAAGTTAGACTTCTAATCAACGTTGCAGAGACTGTTTCAGCGGTTGGATAGCCAGAGCTAAAGTTGACCGACAAAAGATCATCCGACCAGGAACGGATCAGATCGGGTAATCCAGCCTCATCCGCCAGAATAATTCCGCGGTTACCGATAG
>JAAYIP010000038.1 GCA_012523435.1 Bacteroidales bacterium
CTTTCTGTCAATGCTGATTTTGAGAAAATCGCGGGCCGACATGAGTTGTTCTATGGGATTGAGGCTGTAATCAATGATGTGGAATCGCGGGGTTCGGCCATCAATATTGCTACCGGTGAACCGATGGCGGTGGCCGACCGCTATCCCCAGTCCATCTGGCAAAGCTATGCCGGATATCTGAACTATCAATTTCGGATAAGCGATAAACTGCTGGCTCAGGCCGGTGCCCGCTATAGTCGCTATGGTATCGAGGCTGATTTTACCCGCCATCTGGAGTTTTATCCATTCGATTTTACTACTTCAAGTTTAAACGATGGATCAGTCACGGCCAGTCTGGGGGCAATCTATTCACCCAGCCAGAGCTGGAGATTAAGCTTCAACGCTTCTTCTGGTTATCGGGCTCCCAACGTGGACGATATCGGGAAAATCTTCGATTTTGCCTCCGGAGAGGTAGTAGTTCCGAATCCCGAATTAAAGGCTGAGTATGCCTGGAACGGGGAGATCAACGTAGCTAAAGTATTTAATGAGCATGTGAAACTTGATTTTACTGCTTATTATACTCAGCTAACCAATGCAATGGTTAGACGGGGATACCAGGTCAATGGCCAGGATAGCCTCATGTACGATGGTGAAATGTGCCGGGTTTATGCAATTCAAAATGCAGCCAGGGCCAATGTTTTTGGCTTTCACGCCGGGGTAGAGGTTAAGCTACTTGCTGGTTTCGGGTTGTCGAGCCACTACAACTTCCAGCGTGGACAGGAGGAGATGGATGATGGCTCGGAGAGCCGTTCACGGCATGCCGCTCCTCCGTTTGGCATAACAAGGATCACCTATTCGCATGAGAAGGTAAGACTCCAGTTTTACGCCATCTATTGTAGCGAGGTTAGTTACGAAAACCTCAACGAGGAAGAGCGTCAAAAACCGGTTCTTTATGCGAAAGATGCGAATGGGAATCCCTATTCACCAGCGTGGTACACGCTTAACTTCAAAGCATCATGCCAGGTTGATGATCGTTTAAACGTTAGTGCCGGCGTAGAGAACATAACCGACCGTCGCTACAGACCATACAGCTCAGGTTTGTCTGCTCCTGGTAGGAACTTTATTCTGTCGGTGCGATTTGTTTTCTAAACAACCGCTCAGCTGTCAGAACGTGCTCTAATTAAACCCCGGCAAATGGTCGGGGTTTAATTTTTAAAAGATATTCTTAAACACATTTTGTGTTTTTCAAATCGATTAGGTTTACCTGGTGAATAATAACAGGGTGAAAAAGTGTCACAGTTTTTCGTGAATAACAGATGGTTTGCATCAATAGTTGTGATTGATTGTGCCACAACATTCCGGGGGAGCGGTTCCCTGGCCAAAAACTAAACCTCAAAGTGTTTATTATGAATGAGTTAAGTGATCCAGTATTTGAACTGAATAGGTTTTCAATCTGTCAGTTAAGCAATCAAGAAATGAGCAATATCCGTGGTGGGGAAGGATATGGCAAAAGCAGAACCCTACTTAATCGCGGACAATGTTGTGTTCCTGATAGCCCAAAAGAAAACCCTATTGTGGCTGATTTATCGGGAAGTATCCTAAGGCTTATGATCAGGATTGCTTTGATGTAATTCTGGTCAGGCCAATGACACCAACGCGCGATTATTAGTTTTCATAAATGACATAGGGAGCCCAGAACAGAGGAAAATTGAACCTTGGGTTGGCAATGAACTCTCGTTTGGTCAGGCTTAAGGCCTCAACAGGATCCCTATCGTTCAGAATGTGATTGTAAAAGGTGATGGCAAACTCCTCGGCGGCAATATCCAGTATGTTCCATAACGTGCCGACCAAATAATCTATTCCTTTATTATTGAGGTCTTTAAAGCTTGAATAGGTGCATTTACTATCAGGCTTGCTATTGTTACCACTTTGACAGGCATTCAGGAAAAGGAGCCTACAGTTAAAATCGGTGTGGGATAAGAGGTTATAGTATAGTTGATTCTCCCGGTGCTCTTCGGAAACCAGATAATATCCCTGACTGATAGGGTTGTTTTGATAATGGTTGTGTGTTGAAACATGAACGATCTCGGCTTTATTTGAATAATCTTGTAAATCAGTAATTTGAAAACCACAATCCCCTGAGAAAATTCTGTTTGAGCGGTTTTTCGATTCAAAGAGTTCTGCAATGGCTTTCAGTTCTCTTGTATTAATGTTTTCCTTGATTGCGGTTTCATCCAGCGAATCGGCAGATATTCCCAGAAAGCTAAATTCAACATCTTTTGAGGATTTTTGATGATCCGTCGAAGGTTTTGTCAAGGATGTTTTATAGGAAATTAAGTACTTCTCAATCAACATGACTGGGTTTTCGCCACCTTCTAACAGTAAGGCTTCAAAAGGAAAATTGGCGAAATAGTTGCCAGGAATGATGGTTATTTTTTTTGAGCCGGATAGGATGTCAGCAATATCGCTGAAAAGATACTGGTACAGGCGAAGGCCATTGTGTTCGAAATCATTAAAATTCAGGACTTTACAGGCAACGAGAAAGGTCTCAGCCCAACTATCGAATTGCTCGGGCTTCGGTTTCTTAAAAGTATGAACTTCTTTATCTGCAATGATTTGTATAAATACAAAGGAGTCGGTCACTTGAAATCCGAGAATTGGATCTCTTCCAGTCTGCTGGATTGCTTCTGAGATTCTGATCTGGATGGAATCTAGATGATTGAGAGCTTGCTCACAGATTGCCTGATTGGATTCCTGATAAGCCAACTCAAGCTTTGGAGAGTACTTGGTAATGGTATCCAGCAGCCTGGAATCGAAATATCCACCTTTCTGCAGGCTTTCGGCCAGCTGGGATTTCGCAGCATAATA
>JAAYIP010000275.1 GCA_012523435.1 Bacteroidales bacterium
AAGAGTTTCCGGGTGTTCCGATCTACCAAATGGATAATGGCCAGGTAAAAATTCCGGCAGGATGGCTAATTGAACAGTGTGGCTGGAAAGGTTACCGGGATGGTGCCATTGGGATTTACCCAAAGCAGGCTCTGGTTTTGGTGAATTATGGAGGAGCTACGGGAGAACAGATTCTGAGCCTGGCGGAACGTGTAAATGAATCTGTCAGGCAGCGCTTTGGTATCTCGCTTGACTCTGAGGTTCAGATTATTCGGAGCGGTCAGTAGGGTTTTCACGATTGTTTAGTGCACGCTGGTACCTCCTCGCATTGGCCAGATGTGCCCGATACGTTTCAGCAAAGGCATGATACCCACTAAAATCCTCACGAGCACAGAAATAGATAAAATTGTGCCGTTCGTAATTCAAACAGGCATCAACCGCTTGAATCGAAGGAATCCTGATAGGCCCAGGAGGAAGGCCAGAATATCGATAGGTGTTGTAGGGAGAATCCACCCGCAAATGCCGGTGCAGTACTCTTCGGATCGTAAAATCCTGTAAAGCAAAAATCACGGTAGGATCGGCTTGTAGCTTCATTCCCCTTTTCAGACGATTCATGTAAACACCCGCAACCCGGGGCATTTCATCCGTTTTAAAGGTCTCCTCCTGAACGATGGACGCCAGCGTAACAATCTGTATATTACTCATTCCCAATTCTTTGAGACGATCTTTTCGTTTGTCATTCCAGAACACCTGATATTCACGATGCATCCGGTCCATAAAACCCAAAGCATTCGTATTCCAAAGGAATCGATAGGTATTAGGAACAAAAAAGGCAAACCAATTATCCGGCTGAAAACCATACTTTTCCATGAGGGTAGTATCCCGGAAAGCCTGGATCAGCGAGAGGCTGTCGGCCTCCAGATTAGCAGCCACAATCCCGGCAATTCGTTCCAGATGACGAGTGGTATTAAAGACAACCGTTACTTCTGCCTGACGGCCCGATCGGAGGAGATCCACAATTTCTATGTTGGACATGCCGCGTGTCAGCAAATAGCGACCGGGCTTGACCAGTTGAGGATACTCTTTCTGCCGCGCAACCCAGTCGAAACCCCGCTCATACCGTAGCAGGCCTAACTCTTTAAAATCAAGATAAACCTGATCATATTGCGAACCCGTTGGGATATAAAAATAGGTAGTATCCTGATTCGTATTAACCAGACTGGGTGCTTTGATCCAGGTATAAAACAGGGTTCCAGTCGCCAGTCCGGCTACTAAAAAGATGAGAAGCCCTATCAACAGCCCCCTTAACCAACTTCTCTTTTTGGACATTCGTTAGCTCAACTTTGACAGGCATAGCTCGATCCTGTCCATGGCCTTGTCGATCATTTCTATCGAGGTCGAATAGGAAATCCGGACGCAGTCTGGCGCACCGAATGGTGCTCCGGCAACCAATGCCACATGCCCAACATTCAGTAGGTACATGGCCAAGTCGTTTGAGTTATGAATTGTGGTATCGCCATCTGATTTCCCAAAAAAGGAAGAGATATCCGGAAGGACACAGAAAGCACCCGGAGGGTTGTTCGTTTTAACCCCAGGAATTCTAGAGAGGCGGCTGACCACCCGGTCGAGCCGTGATTTAAACTTCTCCACCATGGTACCAATGACCGACTGATCCCCCAGAAGGGCAGCAACAGAAGCTTTCTGAGCAATACTGTTAGCTCCGGAGGTATATTGACCTTGTAATTTCTGGCAGGCTTTGGAAAGCCAGATAGGAGCTGCCATATAACCAATCCTCCATCCAGTCATGGCGTAACCTTTTGACACACCATTGATTATTGCAACACGATCTTTCAAAAAATCAAACTGCGCGATCGACTGATGCTGTCCGGAATAGTTGATGTACTCGTAAATCTCATCAGAAATAATCAAAACTTGCGGGTGACGCTTGAATACTTCAGCCAGATCCGCCAACTCCTCCTGGGAGTATATTTCCCCGGTAGGATTACAGGGAGAGCTAAAAAGAAAAGCTCTTGTTTTTGAGGTAATTGCAGCTTCTAATTGCTCAGGAGTTATTTTGAAGGCCTGATCAATTCCAGCAGAAATCACTACTGGAGTAGCTTGGGCCAATTTGATGATCTCAGGGTACGACACCCAGTATGGAGCCGGAATGATCACCTCATCTTCCGGATCAACGCAGCTAAGAATCACGTTGGCAATGGCTTGTTTAGCCCCACCGCTCACGACGATCTGTTCCGGAAGATAGTCCAACCCATTATCCCGTTTCATCTTCGCTGTAACCGCCTGACGCAGATCGAGAAATCCCGGTACCGGAGGGTAATGGGTAACATTATCTTTAATAGCTTGATTAGCAGCCTCTTTAATGTGATCAGGTGTATTGAAATCGGGCTCGCCCAGACTGAGATCAATCACATCAATCCCTTTACTCTTTAGTTCCCTGCTCCTGGCAGCCATAGCCAGAGTTTCCGAAACGGACAGGCCCTCCAGTCGCTTTGATAGCTTGTTTGCTTCCATAAAGTTGTCGATTTCTTAGAAAAACAATCGGTAAAGTTACTATTTTTAGCTTCGCGACCTAAAGGATCGCGACGTCATTTACATAAAAGAATCCCATGAAAGAACTCCTTGAAATACTGAAATATATCCTACCATCACTGGTCGTTTTGTTAGCTGTTGCCCTGATGATGAAATATTTTTACAAGTCCCTGAGAAGTGAGCGTAACCGGGAGTTTTTCACCCAAGATCGACGACGGCTGCTACCAATGAGGCTTCAGGCTTATGAACGGTTATCGTTATTTCTGGAAAGGATTACTGTTGATTCTCTGGTAGTTCGGGAGCAACGGGAGGAGTTTACCTGCCGGGATTTTCACCAGCATCTGTTGGCGGCTATCAGAGCAGAATATGAGCATAATCTGGCTCAGCAGGTTTACATTTCCAACGAAGCTTGGAATGTGGTTCGGAATGCTAAGGAAGGCACCATCCGAATGATCAATACAGCAGCCATACAGGTTAATCCAAAAGGCCCTGCCGTTGAACTCAGTAAAAAAATCCTGCAATTACAAATGGAAGAAAACAACTCACCAACCCAGGTCGCGCTGGAGTTTCTCCGCCTTGAAGTCAGACAACTATTTGAACCCTAATCAAGATCGATCCTAAGACCTATCCCCATCACCAATCCTTTGTTCATCAGCGGGCGGGAAGAGCCTAGTACTGTCTGATCTGCCACCAGGTCTTTAAGACCAATTTGGTACTTGATGTCGAGCAATACAGCCAGCCCCTGGCGAATTGGTGACTCCAGTCCTCCACCAAAAAGGATCCCGAAGTCGTGCCGGTGAAGTCCCTTGATCACGTTATGTCGCTTAACATCTTCACCCAGAATCTTCCCGGTAAAGTTGGCATGGAACAGAAAACCATAATAACCGCCAGCCTGCAAGTAAAACTTGCTGGAACCACCCAGATTCAACCTAACATAAAGCGGAATCGTCAGATAGTCTAGATTGGTTTTAACCAGGTAAGTGGAATCCTCCACCACCTGCAACTGGTCATCCCAGTATTGATTGGTGTACTTATTTCCCTTCCGCTGATAACCTAACTCGGTGGCCAGCTCGAATACATCCCCGAGCTGAAGACTACCGACCACTGATCCTGCGAAGGTAATTCTCTGACTAGCAATAAGTTCATCGCGGAAACCCGGGAACCCCATCCCCAGCCGACCGCCGAAAGAGACTCTCTGAGCCTGGGCTACCGGTGCGAGCATTAAGCCAAGGAGCATGAGGAGTAAAAAGGCATTCTTTTTCATGTCAAAAGATTATTCTCGGGTAAAGATAATTACTGGTTTATTGTTTACCCAATAAAGAGACACTCCGTTTCACAAAACGATCCAGTGACTCCCCAGTGAGCTTGTTTGTTGCCAGCAAAGCCAAATCGATCAACTGGCTGACAACAGGCTGCTCCCCGGCAAAAGCTTGCAGAGCTGCATCCCGCTCAGCGGTTTTCTCATCAAGAAGCTTGGTCAGCTCCTCCCGCTTATCTTTCTCTTCCTGAGTCAACTCATCATATTTTTTATCTTTCAACAGCTGCTCCAGACTTTCCTGATCACTTTTTATTTGTTTCATCTCCTCCTCAAACCGAGCAGCAGTCTCCCCTTTGCTATCCTTCAATTCGCCCGCAAGCGAGAGAATCAGCGGATGATTACTATTAACCACCAAATTATAGCTATCCGGCAGATCTTTGTAAAAATTCATTCCATTGGTGAGTTTCGACATCTCCTTCATCCGGCGCGACCATTCTGATTGGGTAATCATGATCGGCAACTGGGTTTCATCCAGTGCTTCGAAGGTGACATAATAACCCTCGCCAGGCAATTGGCTTTTAAAGACAGGTTGCAACCACCCTTCCAATGTCTTATCGAGCTTGGATTCAAGCGTCTGCTCCTTCTTGATCAGTTTATCCACTACATCTGAGTCAACCCGGATAAAATGAGAGGATTCAAACTTGGTTTCCAGATGGTTCAGAAAATGTGTATCGAACTGTCCGTCCATCAGGAGGACATCATACCCCTTATCCCGGGCAGCCTGGATATAGCTAAACTGCTCTTCTTTATCACTGGCATACAGATAGATAAGATTCTTCTCCTGATCAGTTTGATTCTCCTTGATTAGCTTTTTATACTCGTCGTAAGTGAAATATTTCCCATCCACATTCTTGAGCAAAGCGAAATCTTTTGCTTTATCGTAAAACTTCTCTTCTGTCAACATCCCGTAGTTGATGAACAACTTCAGGTCGTCCCACTTTGATTCAAACTGCTCTCGATCACTGGTAAAGATCTCCTTGAGCCGGTCGGCCACTTTTTTGGTGATATGCGCCGAAATCTTTTTGACATTCTGATCTGACTGCAGGTAGGAACGGCTCACGTTCAGCGGAATATCCGGGCTATCGATCACTCCATGTAATAGTGTCAGGAAATCAGGCACAATTCCCTCCACCGAATCCGTCACAAATACCTGATTAGCATAGAGTTGGATTTTGTTTTTTTGAACTTCCCAGTTATTTCGGATCTTCGGGAAATAGAGGATACCGGTGAGGTTGAATGGATAATCCACATTCAGGTGGATATGAAACAGCGGGTCTTCACTCATCGGATAGATTTCGCGGTAAAAAGCTGCATAATCCTCCTCTTTCAGGTCGGCAGGCTTTTTCGTCCAAGCTGGCTCGGTGTTATTGATAATCAGATCCTCGTCGGTCTCAACTTGTTTACCATCTTTCCACTCTTTTTTCTTGCCAAAAGCAATCGGTACCGGCAGGAATTTCGAATATTTTTTTAAGATCTCGTTTATCCGCTCCTCCTTAAGAAACTCATCGGATTCCTTATCCAGATGTAGGATGATATCGGTACCCCGGTCTTCACGGTCAACTTCTTCGATAGTATAATCAGTAGTCCCTTTGCAACTCCATCTAACGGCTTTTCCCCGTTTGTGTGATTTGGTCACAATCTCGACCTTATCGGAAACCATGAAAGAGGAGTAAAACCCTAATCCAAAGTGCCCGATGATGGCATTGGCATCTTTCTTATATTTCTTCATGAACTCTTCGGCACCGGAAAAGGCAATCTGATTGATGTATTTATCAATCTCTTTAGCTGTCATGCCGATGCCACGGTCTGATACTGTCAGGGTCTTTTTCTTTGGATCGATCGAAACCCGGATGGTCAGATCCCCAAGCTCGCCTTTAAATTCACCGACAGAAGCGAGGGTTTTCAATTTTTGTGTTGCATCTACTGCATTAGACACTAACTCGCGGAGAAAAATCTCGTGATCAGAGTAGAGAAACTTTTTAATGATCGGAAATATATTTTCCGATGTCACATTGATGGTTCCTTGCTGCTTTGTTGTTTCCATAGAAAAAAAAAGTTTGGCACGCTCTCTATTCAAAGGGCGTGCCACGGAAAAAATGTCAGTTGCCCTTAATTAACCCTGTATAACAGAGCCTGTTGAATAATCCAGGGTTGAGCCAAAGAGGCTATGAGGGATACTAAAGATTATTAAAGTCATGATAGCTGCCAGAATCACCAGCCAGGGTCTTCCTTTGCCTTTTATTCCAAACAGAGCCGCTATCCAAAAGAGGAACGCAAAGAGGGTTTTATTATCGGTCAGATCCCAGCCAAACGGAATACCCGTCCACCAGTCGCCAAAAGCAAACCACTGTACCAGTGGACCGAAGATAAATCCACCAGCGAATAGGATGATGAATGTCCAGATGGTGTATCGTTTGTAGCGTTCAAGTCTGAAAGCTGCAAAAAGTCCCGCTACCGAGGCAAAGAGCATACCGAGAAACATCAGAATGATATGGGGAATGAGGGCCAGAGCTGGCACATCGCCCTTAAAGCGTATGACTACTGGATTATCCTTGGCAATTTGAATCACCTCCTCACTCTTTTGCATTTCAATGAAATACTCTAATTTCCCAGCAGGTGGTTGAACCGGAAGGGATGCTGCCAGGGCTGTTCCATCTTCCTTGCCCATGACCTTTTTCATAAACTTGGAGTGGTAACGAATTTCTTTCCAGGCAAACTTCTCCACAATCCAATCTTCGGCGACACCTAAGCGCTTATAGAACAGCTTAGCTTGTATCGTGGTGTCAGTTACCGGCAGGACAATTCGGGCTGGGCGTGCCCCACTCGAGCGTAATAACGTTACGGTATAGGTACGATCGGCCAGGGTTACCTGAATATCTTTTGGATTTGTTGGACCGGTTTTTCGCTGATAGTAGGCTGCCGAGAGGGGCAGGACGATCGCAAAAATCCACAAAAGTGCTTTTTTCATGTGCTCTCTTAATTACAATTGTACTAAAAATACCAGTGGTCGTTCATCACGAATCACCTCTACCGAAACGACCTGACCCGCTTTTAGCTGTTGGAGGCGGCTCATATATTCATAAATATTCTGAACAGATAGTCCGTTCATTGCCACGATACGGTCGCCTTTCCTGATTCCTGCCTGATGAGCCGGTTTGCCCGGAGTAGCAAATTCGACCCGCAGGCCATCGTTTGAGGTACCTGAAACATCAGGCATGATTCCCAAGGTCACCTTAAGATTACGGCGACCGCTGTCGGCCTTACGCGGACCCGCTTCGCTAAAGGTTAGCTTGGAGGGGTGGTTGGCAATGGCATTAGTCAACTCCGCTATCTGACTTATAATCAACGACATTGAATTATAATCCAGTTTATCAGGCGTATCTTGAGGGGTATGATAATCCAGGTGAGCGCCCGTTGAAAAGTAGAGGACGGGGATACCGGCTGAATAAAAGGCTGCATGATCTGATGGGCCATAACCTTCGGGTGAGGTGACATAGTGGAAATCGTGTGGGCTATAGGCAGCCAGTAAGGAATCCATTTCCACAGCTGTTCCTGTGCCGCTGACATTCACGCGCCGTTCCTCATTCAGGCGTCCAATCATATCGAGATTAATCATGGCGCTGATTCTGTTGAGATCGACCGGTGGCTCTTCCACAAAATACTTCGAGCCCAGCAAGCCCAGCTCTTCAGCTCCGAAGGCTTCAAACAACACCGATCTTTTAAATGGCATCTCTTGATTAGTCAGAATACCTGCTATTTCAATGATTCCGGCTACTCCCGATGCGTTATCATCTGCCCCAGGATGTACGGCAACCGTGTCCTGGGCTCTGGAGTTGGTCCCCTGGCATCTCGTTCCCAGGTAGACGAAATGGGCACCAATTAGCACCCACTCGTGCCTTAGACCAGTATCAACTGCTGGTATCCAAGCAATTACATTACATGTTTCGGCCCACTCGGTGGTCACATCAGCCTGAAGAGAAACCTTAAGGTTGGTTGTTCTAGTCAAACTTACCCCCCTAGCAGCCAAATCCGCTTCAAGAGCAGCAATATCCATATCCAGGCCTGCGAATACTTTGCCTATATACCCTCGGCTAACCCGAAGAACGGGGATCCCAGCCGGGCTCTCCCGGAGAGCCTCGAATTCCAGCACATCCTTTTCATCATACCGTGGTCCAGCTACAAAAAGGACAGCCGCAGCTCCCTGGTCGCGAGCATTCAGGATCTTCACACGCAACGACCCAGCATCTTCAAACGGATCGATATCTGAATCTGCCGGAGGATCCGGTGCACCAAGCAGCATTAAAACAATTTTGTCCTTAACATCAATGTTTTCGAAATCATCCCACCTGTGGTCACCATCTTTTATCCGAAATCCATAGCCAGCGAAAACCAATTCCCCTTCAGCTAAACCATTGCCACTCACAAACATGGGGATAAAATCCTTTCCAGATTCAGCCCTTACATCATTGATAATCAATTGATTATTAACTCCCTGACTGACACCAGTGCGAACCTTAAAAGGTTGAAATCCCTCGCTGTTAAAAAGAGTTAATCCGTAGTCGGTCCAATGATCAGCGATGTAAGAAGAGGCGGTTCGATCTCCTGCCGTGCCAGGATAACGGCCTTCCAGGTCTTGGGAGGCGAGTACCTCGACATGCTCGCGCAGCGATTTGGTGAGATTATCGGAGCGATTCTGAGCGAATGAAGCCAGGGGAACAACTGACAGCAGGAAACTACCTATCAACAATTTGTAATCGATTGCCTTAGATTTTATGGTAATTCTCATGGCATCAAAAATACGATTTTTCCATTGCAGGATAAGACTTTCAACCCATCATGGAATTCTTAATAATTGTTAAAATAGTAGAATGTTCGGATTATTCTTTTTAGTTTCGCCTACTGTTTAGAAACAACGTAGTGTAGTTTTAGGTTTTGATTTTGTTCATCCGATCCAATTCTGGATCATTTTCATAGGTTAGGTTTTAGGTTAGTGAAAATCCGGATTCCCAATCCGGATTTTTCCTATTTTTGAGCCTCATTTTTTATTCAATAACATGAAGATTTCCCTGAACTGGCTTCGCCAATACATTGATATTAACCTCACACCGGAGGAATTGGCAGCCATCCTTACCGACCTTGGACTTGAAGTTGAGGGTCTTGAGCCATTCGAGACCATTCCGGGCAGTCTGAACGGCCTCATCACCGGAGAGGTGATCTCTTGTGAAAAGCATCCACAGGCTGACAAGTTGTCGCTTACACGTGTAAATATTGGTAGTCCGGAGTTGCTGAACATCGTGTGTGGAGCGCCCAATGTTGCTGCAGGACAGAAAGTGGTGGTAGCTCCAGTGGGCTGTACCCTGTACGGTATGGAAAAACCGCTGACAATCCGAAAAGCAAAAATTCGAGGGGAGGTATCCGAGGGGATGATTTGTGCAGAGGATGAAATTGGAATTGGCACCGACCACTCCGGCATCATCGTTCTTCCCAAAACTACAGAACCCGGGCTTCCCGTCAGCAGTCTGTATAAAATTGAATCAGACTGGATTTTTGAAATCGGCCTGACTCCCAATCGCATTGATAGTGCTTCCCATTACGGTGTGGCTCGTGAGCTGAAAGCTGCACTGGGCGCAGAGCGCAAGGTAGAGCTACGAAAACCGACTGGTCAACTGCCTCTCAGAACCGGCGATCTGCCAATTACCGTCCAGATTGCCAATCCGGATGCGTGCATTCGGTATTCTGGCATTACCATCACAGACGTTAACGTTGGGGATTCTCCCGAATGGCTGCGGAATCGGTTAAGGAGCATCGGGATGACCCCCATCAATAACATCGTGGATATCACAAACTTCGTCCTCCACGAAACCGGTCAACCTTTGCATGCCTTCGATGCCCTAGCGATTACGGGAAACCAAGTAGTTGTAAAACCCTTGCCCGAGGGAACGAAATTTATAACACTGGATGAACAGGAACGAACCCTGAGCAGTGAAGATCTTATGATCTGCAACACCAAAGAGGGGATGTGTATGGCTGGTGTATTCGGTGGACTCCATTCCGGTGTGTCACCAACTACCACTTCCATCTTCCTTGAATCAGCCTGCTTTAATCCTGTCTGGATACGACGTAGCAGTAAAAGGCACCAAATCTTTACCGATTCTTCCTTCCGCTTCGAGCGAGGTACCGATCCGAACGGGACTATCAACGCCCTGATCCGGGCAGCTTCACTTATCTGCGAAATCGCCGGTGGAACAATTGCCTCAGATATAGTCGATGTGTACCCCAATCCGGTACAACCCTACCCCGTCAACCTAAAATGGTCAAATCTCGACCGGTTAATTGGAATAAAAATTGATCGGAATATCGTCAAAAATATTTTAGAATCCATTGATATAGAAACTACTAAAGAAACTGACGACGGACTGTCTCTGGCTGTGGCTACGTATCGTGTTGATGTCCGGCGAGAGGCCGATGTAATCGAGGAGATTCTCAGGGTTTACGGATACAACAACATTGGTATGCCTGAAAGAGTCACTTCTACGCTGGCTTATGGACAAACCCCTGATCCAGACCTGCTAGAAAACCAGGTATCCGATCAGCTTAGTACGCTAGGATTCAATGAGATCATGTCGAATTCGCTCTCAAGGGCTGCTTACTACGAAAAGCTACCAACCTTTCCGCTGGAGTACACCGTTAAGCTATTAAATCCGCTAAGCAGCGATTTGAGTACCCTGCGCAGGACCCTTCTGTTTGGTGGACTAGAGGCCATAACCACCAACCTAAATTATAAAAACCACGACCTCCGCCTGTATGAGTTCGGGAATGCGTATCATCTAAAATCGGGAGGAGATCCTCAAAAGTCAAATGGGTACAAAGAAAACCGTCTGTTAGCCCTTTGGCTTACCGGGAAAAGACATTCGGAACATTGGTCCGGCAAAAGTACTGATACCGGTTTTTTTGATCTCAAGAGTTATATCGAGCTAATAATCAAACGGTTTGGATTCTCTCTTAACCATTTAACCCTCTCCAGGGATACGGATGAACGGTTTGCCTATGGAGCAACGTGGAGTATTGGATCTAAAGATTTGGTCAAAGTAGGACTCATCCACCCCGACATCCTTGCGCTTACTGAAACCGAAGAAAATGTCTGGTTTGCTGAAATAAACTGGGACCTGCTCCTGTCAAAAGCCAATTTCGAAATTCGTGTTAAAGAGTTGCCACGCTTTCCTTGGGTCCGGCGCGATCTCGCCCTGGTGGTTGACCACCAAATCAGTTATGAACAGATCCGCACGTTAGCTTTCAAGACAGAACGCAAACTCCTCAGAGAGGTCAATGTTTTCGATGTATATACCAGTGAGAAAATTGGTACTGACAAGAAGTCTCTTGCTGTCAGTTTTATCCTCCAAGACGAAAACAAAACACTCACAGACAAGCAGATAGAAGAGACAATGGGGCGTCTATTTCGTGCTTTTCAGGAGCAATTGGGAGCAAGGCAGAGATAACACAGCTTCGCTGAAGCCGCTCTCATTGTTGGAAGAAACAACCTGATAATCTGCCTTCAACTCTTCTGGAGCATTCGAGACCACAAAAGAGTGTCCGGCATAATCTAACAAGTCGATATCGTTGTAATCATTTCCAACGCCAACTATTTCTTCTTTATTGATTTTCAGCCTATTACCTAGCCAGGCAATCGCTTTACCTTTTGATACATCCTCATGATAGATTTCCATCCAGATCGATTGATGGTCGATCGGAGAAGTTGCTCGTATCACTTTAACACCTTCGAATTGGGATTTCAGATACTCAAAGCGTGGAGGGTCGGGCGGAAGAATGATCAAAAATTGGCATGCTTCGCCGAAATTTGGGGGATCAAATGAAATCGGCTTTTCAAAACCACGATAGTTTTCCATTCTTCTCAGGAAATCTGAATGGAGGTTACCGTTGTCATAATACACATAGTGGTGGTTATCCGGAACTGCAGCTAAAACCTTGAAAGGCTGTCTCATTCCGTGCAGCTTGAGGGCAATGGCAAGAACTTGATCTCCGGGTAAATTCTGTGAATAAATGATCTCCCCGGTACGATAATTCATAATTCCGGCGCCTGAGCTAAAAACCAGATAATCAATAGGAAAATCTGCCGGTATCACGCGACGGAATGAAAAAGGAGAGCGGCCGGTAGCAATAACTGTCACAATGCTGTTCTCCTGCAGCGTTTGTAACAATTGATAATTCTGAGCACTGACCTGCTGGTCATTATTCAGAAGTGTTCCGTCAAGGTCAGTCACCACCATTTTAATCATGATGGCAAAGATAGTAAGCCGGATTGATTACCTTAGTCCGATCTGATCAATCCTTATGAAGATCCGCAACTATCTGTCACTCATAGTCTTTGCCCACACCATCTTTGCCATGCCGTTTGCTTTAACCGGATTCTTCCTGGCCATCCGGTATGCAGGTTATCCATTTTATTGGCAGCAGCTGCTGTTGGTCATCGCCTGTATGGTTTGGGCGCGCAATGCGGCCATGGGTTTTAACCGTTGGGCCGACCGTTGGATTGACCGTGAGAATCCTCGCACAGCTCAGCGCGAAATCCCGTCAGGAGTGATACCCGGCCGCGCGGCCCTTCTTTTCTCGATTGTCAATGCAGTTCTGTTTATCCTCACAGCAGGGATGCTAAACCATCTTTGTCTTTTCCTTTCCCCTGTTGCCCTGCTGATCATTCTAGGATACAGCTACACCAAGCGATTCACCTGGCTTTGCCACCTGATACTTGGGTTGGGCCTCTCGCTGGCTCCCATTGGAGCTTACCTGGCCGTTACCGGTCGGTTCGACTGGTTACCCTTGTTTTTTTCAGGGGTCGTCATTACTTGGGTTGGAGGTTTTGACATCATCTATTCGCTTCAGGACGAACAATTTGACCGAAGCATGAGTCTCCACTCGATTCCTGCACATATCGGGGTAAAAAATGCGTTGGGAGCCTCCATCGTTCTTCACCTAATCACGGCAGCAATTGTGGTAGGGATTGGATGGGCAGGGCTGGGAAATTGGGTTTACTGGACTGGATCGTTGATTTTTATCGGCCTATTACTCTATCAGCATCTGATCGTTAAACCGGGTGATTTAAGTCGGATAAACCGGGCTTTCGGGACCACCAACGGGGTAGCCAGCCTGATTTATGCCATTTTCACCATCATCAGTCTCTATCTGAATTAGGGATTATAGGATATATTTGAATCCCACACCGATAAATTCCCAAAACTGTACTCGTTTACCCTCTCCAACTTTCACTTTTTTCCCATCCTGGACCTCGTAAAGGGGAATTAGGACGTCATCATCATACATCAACTGCGTCTTAATAGAGGTTGTCATGTACTTATTCACCTTCAGGTCGAGAGCCATGTACCAGTCAACATCAACTCGCTCAGGATGATTCACATAGCTACTAAACAGCTTGAGCTGGGTGTTCAGGTTAACATTTTTGAACAGCAGCGTTTTATAATCGATAGTCACCCGCGCGCCCACCTCTGGGCGGATTCGTTTGCCTTGGTTACCATATCGTGGTAATTGCGCCAGGGTGGTATCGAGAACGGCTGTCAGTTTTCCCGAAGCGGGTGAAAAGTTGGCAGAGAATTTAGAATTAGGCCGGTACAGCATCCCGATATTGATATCGATGATACCCGGGGCCATAAAGTGGGAAATTCTGACCGAATCATTCGGATAGTCATACCCATTGAAACTCTGAGTAATTAGCGTTAAACCAACCGAATAGTCGAATTTTTTGAAGGCTTTATGGGAAAGGGCAGATCGCACCTCTAATCGGTCCTGGCTTTTTCTAAGATTCACTAGCTCAGCTTTTTGAATACCATACTGGAACCAGAAAAGGTTATCCCATCGGACTCCGCTTTTGGAATAATTCGCATGGACTTTGGTTTCGGTATTAAGTGAAAGGTTGTTGTTTCCCCCTTTAGCCCAGTGAGAGTAGGCTACCTGGGACAAAGTGGCACTGAACTCTGCACCGGTATCCCAAAGCTTTGCCGGCGGGTTAGGAACTTTCACTCTTGGAATCCGATACTTATCCGGTTGTGCCCAAGCGATTTTAATTTGATCAGCCGTAACCTGCCGCCTGAAGAGTCTCCGTAAATCAAGTCCCTCCTCGAGCCACATCACCAAGGTGTTTCTATCCTGGCTGCGTAAAAAGACCTTAGCCGAGTCTTCTTTGACATTCATCAGGAAAAAAGCGGTCGAATCAGCCCGGTTGGCTTTCAGCACAAACGGAACAGTATCCTTTTGAAGGTTAACAAATTGCAAATAGATTGAGTCGTTAGCCAGATGATGAACCAATCGATTAAAACTATACTTAAGTTGTCTCGGATAGGGAGAAAAGGCCGTATCCTCGAAAACCAGGTTTACCAGATCGGTAAGGGCTCCTCTGACCGAATCCTCATAGATCTGATCAACCGGATCGACCAACTCGAGTCGGGCCCTTTTATTGAAATTTCGCGACAATTGGTACTGGCGAATGCTTTCGAGGGAATCCTCCTGTTGTTTCATCCGGATCCTCTGAAGACTCGAATCGAGTGAATCCTTGCTCCTTTGAGTCAAGAAAATCTGCTGTGCCAAAAATGCTGAATCTCTTTTTGCTACAACCAGCAAGGAATCTTTGACAACCAACATTCTAATGATTGAATCCCGGGGGATCTTGAGTGTATCCCGAAACCCCTGGTGATTTTGATTTACCTGTCCGTATCCAGGGATGACCAGCAGGATCAAACCCATCAAAACCATAAAAATCTTTTTGATCCTCATCCTAATCTTGTTTTGACAAACAGCGGTAAAATTACAAAAGCAGACCAACAAAAACCTGATGTAAATGCCCGGATTTCTTCCAATATTGCGAAATTAGCCCCATTCAAAAGAAACGAATTACAGAACCAACTATTTCCCTCATGACACAACTATCCTGCGAACCTTTTAAAATCAAGGCAGTTGAGCCTCTCTACCTTTCCACGCGTGAAGAGCGGGAGGTCTGGCTCAGAGAAGCCCGTTATAATCTGTTTAACATTCGTAGCGAGCATGTTTTTCTGGACTATCTTACCGATTCGGGTACTGGTGCGATGAGTGACCATCAATGGGCTGCAATCATGACCGGTGATGAGTCGTATGCCGGATCGAGATCCTTTTATGAGCTCAAAGAGACGATCAAGGAGCTCATGGGGTTTGCCCATTTACTTCCGACACATCAAGGCCGGGCAGCAGAGAACGTGCTTTTCTCCGTGTTGGTGAAAGAGGGAAACAAAGTTCCCGGAAATGCTCATTTCGATACGACCAAAGGGCATATCGAGTTCCGGAAAGCCGAGGCTGTTGACTGCACCATCCGGGAAGCTAGTGATCCCACATTGATTCACCCGTTTAAAGGGAATGTGGATCTCGAACGCCTCGAGGAGGTGTTAGAAGAGAGTCACGATCAAATCCCCTTTATTCTCATCACGGCAACGTGCAACACTGCTGGTGGTCAGCCTGTTTCCATGGAAAATATTCGTTCGGTGAAACAGTTGGCTAACCGATTTGGTAAGCCATTGGTGATGGATGCGGCCCGTTTTGCCGAAAATGCTTGGTTTATACGGCAGCGCGAGCCTGGGTTTGAGGGGCATACCATCC
>JAAYIP010000276.1 GCA_012523435.1 Bacteroidales bacterium
AAGGCACCTTGATGGGAACGGTTGTCATGAGCCTCTATTTCTTGCCTCTGGTGACTGGCGCTATCGCTGACAAGTTTGGCTATCGCAAGACACTCATCGTGGCTTATATTGTGTTGGCAACTGGGTATTTCGCTATGGGACAGGTGAGTACGTATGCCTCGGTTTTTGCTGTTTTCCTCTGGGTAGCTCTGGGAGCCGGATTGTTTAAACCAGTTGTTCAGGCTACCGTTGGCAAAACTACGGATGAAACAACTTCCTCCATCGGATTCGGGATATTCTATATGATCGTGAATATCGGCGCTTTTATCGGACCAATCGTTGCTTCCTTCCTCAGAGGATTCTCCTGGAACTATGTCTTCATAATGTCGTCCATCGCTATCCTGGTTAACCTGGTAATCGTCATTCTCTTTTTTAAGGAGCCGGCACGCGAGAAAAACAGCGATTCCATCGGAAAATCAATAAAAATTGTTTTCCGGAATATCGTCACTGCCTTGAGTGATATCAAGCTTCTGGTTTTTCTGATCCTGGTCATTGGCTTTTGGACCATGTATAACCAGCTCTTTTATACCTTGCCGGTGTTTATTGATCAATGGGTAAAAACTGACGTAATGTTTGAATCAATAGGCCGTGTTTGGCCCTGGCTGGCGGAAGCGTTGGATACCCAAAACGAAGGACGAATTGCTGCCGAAATGCTGGTTAATGTGGATGCCCTGTTTATCATCTTTTTCCAGATTCTGATCTCCTCCGTGGTGATGAAGTGGAAACCACTGAACGCCATGATTAGTGGTTTTCTCGTGTGCTCTATCGGAATCTCGTTAACCCTGTTGACACAAAACGGATTCTTCCTGATTCTTTCGATTTTTATCTTCGCTGTTGGTGAAATGTCCTCATCACCAAAAATTTCCGAATATATCGCCTGCATTGCTCCAAAAGATAAGGTGGCACTCTATATGGGCTGCTCTTTTATCCCTTATGCAGGAGGAAATTTCTTCGCTGGCCAGATTTCCGGTGGTGTTTATGGCCGCCTTTCCGATAAAGTGAACCTCCTGCAACAGGAAGTGATGGCCCAGGGGTTGGATATCCCTCCAATATCCGATCAATTCACCCAAACCGACTATTTCAATCGCGCGATGGAACTGATGGGAATGAATAGCAGAGAATTAACCGATTATTTGTGGGTTACCTATAATCCAAACAAAATCTGGTATGTTGTGTTTGGGATTGGTATCCTGACTGTTTTTCTGATGTTTCTTTATGACCGTCTGATTATCAGAAGAAAGAGTTAAGTTATGATGCCCGATTGCCTACCCTGAATTGGGCCTCAAAATTTTTTATTGATATCTTCATCCTTCGATTTACCAAATACTACCATCATGGTCAATCTTCGTGATAAACAAAAATCCAGCTCAAAAATCCAGTCGAGATACAAGAAATCCAGGCAGAAACCGATCATTTACCTGACACTCCTGCTGCTGGTTGTCATGATCATGTTTGTTCTGTACAACCCTAACCGACAGGATCGAAGGAGCCGCCAAACTGTTAATGAGATCACCCAGAAAGCGGCAACAGGCTTTACCCGAGAGGGAGAATTACGCTTTTTGAAAGCTGATAGTACTGAGGTTACTGCTATCGACATTGAAATAGCAGATGACGATTATCGACGCGAGCTGGGATTGATGTATAGGCGGCAGATGGAGCAACACCAGGGCATGCTGTTCATTTTTGAAGAGGAAGACTATCGCTCCTTTTGGATGAAAAATACCTACCTGCCACTGGATATTCTTTACGCTGATGCCACAAAACGAATCGTGCGCATTCACGAAAATGTTCCCATCCTGAACGAGGAGCAGATACCTTCTGATTATCCGGCTAAATATGTTATTGAGGTAAATGCGGGCTTCTGTGCCCTGCATAATATCAAATCAGGTGATTTGTTCACATTTTCACGCTAAAACGAGTGAGTATGAAGCTCCGACGTTCTGTGCTGCCGGTTTTTATGATGCTTCTGCTTCTTCAGAGCTGCGTTTACGATAATGAAAAAGAGCTTTTCCCGAGGATTGTCATCCCCGATTCAGCGTTTAAGGGACAATTAGCCTGGTACACTTTCGATTCAACCCTCGCAGATCAGCTCGGTCAGCAGGATC
>JAAYIP010000277.1 GCA_012523435.1 Bacteroidales bacterium
ATCATCATAAAAAACCCGGTCATCGCCAAGATCTCCAGGAAGATCATCAGGGCATAACCCCGGATCGTGACGAGGTAACGTTTACGTATCTGTGTCATAATCACCCGACTGATGAGGACAACCAACATCCCGATGATCACTACAAATCCGGCGTAAAAAGCAAACTGGCCTGGGTTGAGTTCAAACCATTCTTGCGACCCAACAGGTCTGTATGCCAGGATAAAAGCATAGGCAAAAATGGTGGTAAAGATGATCTGGATGACCGTGTTATGGGTCCTGACAAAATAGTCGGGGATCGGCTTCCGGGGATTCATAAGACAAAAGTAGGCAAAAAGGAAAGATGATTCGACCCAATCTTTTTAAGCGGGTGCCGACTTGCCCCGATTCTTTCATCCCTCTATGGCGGTTTTCATCCCAAAAAGTACGCCATCATCACGCAAATGAACCGATAGTCACACCCCTATTGATCCCCGCAACCGGACCGAGTAATTTTGTTCTCGGTATAAAACAAATTTATGGACTACACTGATAATCAGCTTCTATTAAAAGATCTCTTTAGTCTTGAGCAGGCAGAGATTCATCTTCCCGGTAAAGGAGCCCGAGTGGTGAACTGCTCCTTCAGGTCGCCTGTCCAACCGGATGGAGATCCGGGAGCCTTGCACGTGGCTGATGAGGATGAGGGTAGTCTATTAGTCTGCCAATCGGACGCCAACTCCAACTTCACGTATCCGGTTTTTATGCCCCCAGGGAGAGATCAGGTGAGTGGAGCTATCATGTTATTGCACGGACTGAATGAGCGGAGTTGGAGTAAATATCTTTATTGGGCTCAATATCTCTGTGAAGAGACCGGTAAGGCGGTGATTCTATTTCCAATTGCATTTCATATCAATCGCTCGCCAGAATATTGGAGTGATCCGCGATTGATGTCGGAGATCTCTTTTCGTCGTAAGGAACGGAATGATAATCAGGCTACTCCTTTTAATGCTGCGCTGAGTACCCGCTTGGAAATGCATCCCGAATGGTTCTGCTCCTCAGGTGTTCAAAGTTGCTATGATATTATCTCTTTGGCTACGGATATTCGGGATGGAGCACATCCGTTGTTTGCTGCCGGTACCCGGGTGGATTTTTTTGCTTATTCGGTTGGAGCATTTCTGCTTGAGGTTATGCTGCTGGCCAATCTCGATGGATTGTTTTCAAAATCAAAGAGTTTCCTCTTTTTGGGCGGGAGCACCTTTGAACAGATGAGGGGGGTATCCCGCTACATCATGGATCAAAAGGCCTTTGACCGGCTCGATGAGGCTTTTCTAAGGCAGGATCCAAGTCTGATCCGGAATAAGATACAGCTTCCGAAACTCTCCACTTTCAACCAGTTGTGGCACTCTTTTCTCTCGATTCTTCGGCTCGACCGGATGGTAGGAGAGCGCGAGGAGTCGTTTCGGCAGTTGTCCGACCGGATAGCTGCTATTGGGTTGGTTCGCGACCGGGTGATACCGGGAGTTTCGATTCTTGCCACCCTTCGTGGTAAGCTGCGACCGAGCGAGATCCCAATACAAGTTTTGGATTTTTCATACCCATATATCCACGAGAATCCTTTCCCCATAAACCAGCCAAAAATCCGTCAGGCCGTTGATAAGGCCTTTCATGAGGTGTTTTCTCAGGCTGTGCTTTTCTTGGGGGCCTAAGGTGGGTTTGATTATCTTTGCGGCGCAACAACAAAATCCCACTTGTGAATCCCATTCTGGTTTTAGCGCTGGTTGTAATCACCTCTTTCCTGACGCCTTTTCTGGGTTCTGCGGTTAATATTGCCCTCCCACACATGGGTAGTGAGCTGAATATGAGTGCAGTAGGGTTGAGTTGGGTTTCAATGTCTTTTCTGCTCTCTTCGGCGGTTTTTCTGGTACCCCTGGGTCGTTTGGCTGATCTAGCGGGGCGTGTGAGGATATTTATCTATGGGACAATCATTGTAGCTATCTCCTCATTTTTTTGTGCTTGGGCCCAATCTTCTGGTATGCTGATCGGGGCGCGGGTGGTTCAGGGGATTGGTAGTGCGATGATGTTCGGGACCAATATGGCCATAGTAACCTCCACTTTCCCTCCTCAACGCCGGGGTTGGGCTATTGGGATCACCGTGACTTCGGTGTATCTGGGGCTCTCGGTGGCCCCGGTGGTAGGTGGGTTACTGACCGAATGGTTTGGATGGCGTAGTATTTTCCTGGTTACTGGGCCGCTGGGATTATTGGTCGCAGTCACTGCTCTGATAGTGTTAAAGCCTGCCAGACAGGAGGTGCCGGTTCATTCGTTCGATGTGAAAGGGTCACTGGTTTATGTACTGGCCATGTCTGCCCTGATGTTTGGGCTGTCAAGATTGCCCGAATCGTCAGCCATCTTGCTGGCGGGAGCCGGAATCGCTGGCTTGTTGCTCTTTGGCTGGTTGGAGATGAGAACTACCGTTCCGATTTTTGATGTAAAACTCTTTCTTGGCAACCGCGTCTTTGCTCTTTCTAATCTGGCGGCGTTGATTAACTACGCCACTACCTTTGCAGTGACGTTCATTTTAAGTCTTTATCTCCAGTATATCAAAGGATTAACTCCAAAGGAAGCGGGCCTACTCCTCATTGCCCAACCTGTTATGATGGCACTGGTGGCCTCTTTCGCCGGACGCTGGTCGGATCGATTTTCTCCCCGGCTCCTGGCTTCGGGAGGGATGGCAGTCATCGCTGTCGGGCTCGTGATGCTGCTTTGGCTCAATGCTAGCACCCCCAATGGATATCTATTGACCACCTTGTTGGTTCTGGGCATTGGATTTGGGCTTTTCTCTTCCCCAAACACCAATTCGGTGATGAGCTCCGTTGAGCGGAAAGATCTAGGCATTGCATCTGCCACCGTAGCCACGATGCGTCTGACGGGGCAGATGGTCAGTATGGCCATTGCTACGCTAGTGATTCAACTGTTTATGGGTCATGCCCATATCACTCCTGAAACCGAGAAAGACTTTCTGAAGACTATTCCGGTGACTTTTATGATATTTCTGATCCTCATTGGATTGGGGATCTGGGCTTCGCTCGCTCGTGAGCGACGGTCGGTTAGCTGATCGCAGCGCTTACCAGGAATGTTGCAGCGAAGGCGATAATGGCGTACAACTCCGGGAATACGGCTAAAATCATGGTGTTCCCAAAGACGTTATGCCCTGCACCAATGGCAGCAATACCGTTGGCACAAACTTGCCCCTGACGAATTCCGGAAATGAGAGCCACAAAACCCAGCGCTAGGCCAATGCCAAAAACAGCAGCCGATTGCGTCCAGGTGATCTCCGGAACCAATACCCCTTGCAGGATAAAGTATCCCATGAATCCATAAAGTCCCTGGGTTCCAGGTAATGCGCTTAATATCAGGTAGTTACCAAAGGCGTCGGGATTCTTTTTCATTGCTCCAATCGAAGCATTCCCGCCAATAGACACCCCGTAAGCACTACCGATGCCCGCCAATCCAACCATAAATCCTATACCAAGGTAAGCCAGTATAATCGGTTCCATAATCCTATTGAATTTAGTTTAATTTGACATTCTTCTAAAAGGTTGATACTTCCGGCCACCACCTGTGAAGCCGGCATTTTTGTAAAACTCAACAAAGGTCAGACGCATGGGATGTACAAATGCCCCGAGGCCCGACATGAATATGTTGATCGCATGGCCAATGGCCAGGATGATGATCATGATAAGAACACTAACCACCGGTATATCACCACTCATCGATACTGCCAGGCTGTTGAAGACAAATCCAAGGATAGCGCTGGCAATACCCAGAGCGAAAAGTCGGATATAGCTGAGTAGGTCGCCCAGAATACCGGTAATCATATTGTAGGTATTCCAAAGACCAGCACCCAGATTGATGTAAATCTTCCTATTCATGTTGTTAAATAGCAGGATCATTGATCCACTAACACCCAAGATAACCTTCTGAGCTACCGAAATCACTCCTGCATCTACGCCGGTGAATTTTCCAATCAGGAAGAGACTGATCATTCCAATCAACAGAAGGAGCCAACCTAGCGTCCCGACAGCCACTTTCCATCCAAACTGGGTGATCTCATTGATGGCTTTTAGAATCATCCCAAAGATGATCTGAACTCCACCAATAATCAGTGAGAGATAGAAGAGGTAGTTGTTGATGTTGGTATTTTTTGCCTCGAACTGATCCTGTAATGAACTATAAATG
>JAAYIP010000039.1 GCA_012523435.1 Bacteroidales bacterium
AAAAATTAGATATCGAGATCATACTCTGATCTCATATCATTTCACACCCTTGGGCTCGTAGATCAGGGGTAGATCGCTACGTTCGCAACGTAGAAGCCGCGGGTTCAAATCCCGCCGAGTCCATTCATCTGTTTCGTGACTTCATTTTTGTATGAATTTTTCATATGTTCCTAGGCGACCGCAGGTCGCCGGGGGTTTCGAAAGGGGCTTCGCCCCTTCGGTTGGGACAGAGAGGCCGCGGGTTCAAATCCCGCCGGATCCATTCTTCTGTTTTGTGACTTAACCTTTTCATGCGTATTTCATAGGTTCCTGGGCGACCGCAGGTCATCGGGGGTTTCGAAAGGGGCGCAGCCCCTTCGGTTGGGACAGAGAGGCCGCGGCCTCCTTTATAACCTGCGGGGGCCACACCTTGACGGAGCATCCCGGCAAAAGTATGTTTGACCTCGTGCGCGATCTGCTCGCTCACTACCCCTCTTTGATCTTAACCTATCTCTCTGAGTTTTCCCACGCTTTCCTTTCGGCTTCAAGAGACTCTACATACATCGACAAGATATGGACGATCATGTTTGATCTATCCCGATGCTCGATTTCTGCAAGGTAATCTATTCTTTCCAAAAGATCAACTGGTATTCTTACTCCTGTTTGCTTTGTTTCCTTAGCCATATACGCCCTCCATCAAAACTACCAATAATTACCACTGTTGGTCAACGTAAAACAGGAAGAGATATATCCCTATGTAAAACATTGTAAAACAATGATGTACAATGGCAAATACCCTCCGGTTTATAATCTAGAGATGATATGCCCACCCCATACAGGGATAACGAAGCTTTTCTGGCCGGGTGATGAATATACTTCTATGTGCTCTCAAATCTCATGCATATTGTCCAACAGTATTCATGAGTTATACTTAGGAGAAATAGCATGAGATACGAGGAGATTAGTGGCAACACCTACTTTAATGGTGATTGCATTACCGGGGCAAAGAGATATGTTCCCAGTGACTCCGTTGATCTAATCATCACCGATCCACCTTATGGCATCAATGGTGACAAACTCCATAAGCACTATAATCGAAATGAAGAGTTCGTAGTTGAAGGGTACGTCGAGGTTCCCGCATCAGGGTATGGGGAGTTTAGCCTGAACTGGATAAAAGAAGCCGAGCGTATCCTCAAACCGGGTGGATCGATATACATTGTTTCCGGCTATACGAACCTGTATCACATTCTCCACGCTCTCCGACAGACCAAACTCGAAGAAATCAACCATATCATCTGGAAATACAATTTTGGCGTATATACCAGCAGAAAATATGTATCATCGCATTATCATATCCTGTTCTACGAGAAGCCAGGTGGAGAAAGGACGTTCAATCTGGAATCCCGGTTTGGAGTAAAGGAGAAGGATTCCACTGATGGCTCATTAAACTATCAGGACCGTGAGGATGTCTGGATCATCAATCGTGAATACAAGCCAGGCCAGGTGAAGAACAAGAATGAATTGCCAACTGAATTGCTCATAAAAATGATGCAATACAGCAGCAATGAAGGTGATCTTGTATGCGATCTGTTCCTCGGAGGGTTTTCGACTGCAAAGGTAGCCATTGGTCTTAATCGCCGGGCGACAGGTTTTGAGATCTCACCTTCAATGTTTGATACGAAGATCGAGGAGATGAAGGCCATTGAACCTGGATTCCTTTTGCCGGCGTTAAGATGTCCAGAGATTGAGGAACTGGCGAACCAGGGCAAATCGTGGACTGATGAGGATATGGCCACCTTGATTCTTCGATTTAACCAGCTGACCCAATCAGGTAAAACAAAGAAAGAGTCCATCGAACTACTGGAAGAGGAACTTGGCCGGGGACGATGGTCTATCGAAAAAATGTTAAAAAAATTAGGAGTTCAGTTTAATGGTGGCAAACGTGGTCGGCCAAAGAAACAGCCCATCACTGACGCAGTGAGGGATCAGACTGTCCTTCCTTTTGAGTAAGGCTTTCCGATGATCTGACCCTTTATTGTATCTGGATCACAAAATGGATGGAAACGTCCCATAATTTTTCTCAGGTCCATTACACCCGGTATCTCTCAATAATGCCATCTCAGTACCTCATGGAAGCAATTTTTAGTGAGTTTGGCACCCTGTCTGTTCGAAGCGCGTATTTTGCACGTCGCGGACTGCCATCGGCGTTACGCATGCCCTGTTGGAAAAATTGCAGCCAGCCATCGTCGATACCCGTGTCGAGGACTTGCTGATCTTTGATAAAGAATGCATCGACGCTATCAATATTGAATGCAATTTTTCTTTTCCGGGAGTTGGCCCCACGTCTGATCCGCTCCTGCTCATACGTCGAGGTTCCCCCCTTCAGGGCATCATGCCACGCTTTAAACTCACCAGAATCATCGAACTCAGCGTTTCCGTTTACGACAATGAATCCCAATCCAGAGTTTTCTGTCACACAGGCTTCGATTGCTTCCTGATCATTAAGAATCATTGGTTCATTTGGTGTCCCTTTGTTCGTGTGCTTCGGGTGCGCTTTCAAATCCCAGGCAAATCGGCGTTTATAATCAAATGTGGTGTTCCCATAGGTTGGACCAATGGTGCCTCCGAGAGTCTCACAAAGAATTGTAAATATTCTATATTCGAAGAACCAGCCAATCCATTCCATCTGGCGCCACTGGTAATGACATTGTTTCAATTCTAAAATTGCATCTTTTCCGTCAATTCGTTGAGGAAGATTGCGAACTACAACATCAACTAGCTGGTTTGCTTCTTCAATGACACTTTGATCGTGCATAGAGAAGAGAAGAATGCCCGAATTTAAAAAAAGATCATTTGATCAGTTACAATGCTAGAGAAGTGGAGGTCTCTTCGACAACCTCCCGACGTGGCACGCCATCTCGGAGCATCCCGGTAACGAGACGCTTGAATTGGCTTGGATACTAGGACAGGTGGGTTATGCTACGTCATCCACGGTTGCACTTTTGCGCGCTCTTCTGGTCAAATATACATTATGTGCAAATCTCTTCAGAGTAACCGCAGTCGGGCATGGTTCTCGATTCCAGCATAAACGCGGATTTTTAGTAATTGGGGGGATTTATAATTTTATTCTGTCAGGGTAATGATGAGCACTGTAAGGGCTTCTTATGGGCATCGGGCCTCTTTGGTATCATGGAAATGAAATCGATTCCGTAAGAGTTAAGTTGTGCGACAGCAAGTACCCCTACTAGATACAATAAGATATTTGGGGAAAAAAGATCTCTTATCAAATAGCAATAAATCAGAATACACGCACGTACTCGGGACATTACCATTTGAGTTTAAAGTTATTAATACTTCCTCAGTTGGCATCCCACACTCTGGTTTGCATTTGGTAAGTTAACCTCCATTACCCAAGCATTATTGTATACTAACTTAAAGGAGGTGATAAGCACATGCTGACAGCAGCAGTGAGCGGAATCGTCAGTATCGGGATCATTGTGATCCTTATTGCGGCCATCGCAAAGACCGTGCTGAAGATTTTAGCCTGAACCAAAATCTCTCATTTTTTGAGAGGTTCAGTGCGCTGTCAGTGGAAACAGGAAAAAGGTGAAATGAGGACTATCGCACATGAAGACACCTTAGGGGTTTTACGTCAGGCTAAAAGGCCCGTAAGGTTTAACCGTAATTATTTCAGGGGAAGAGAGTCCAAATACACGTTCCATGTCTTCGTGTGCCAATTGGTTTGGAACTCACAAATCTCCCTTTTTGATACCCGGCTGGTAGAAATTGCTTCGGAAATCGTCGGCAGCAATTAGGGTGCCTGCAGTGTTCAG
>JAAYIP010000278.1 GCA_012523435.1 Bacteroidales bacterium
CTGATCATCACAATGATATTACCAATGAGACCGATGCCGGTCAGCATGTTGGAGGTCATCCATTGGGGTATCCGCTGAACTAAATAGATGATCAGGTTACGTTCACCCGTTCTCAACAGGTTAGTTCTTGTGCGGTCGTGACTGATGAGTTCGACTAATCGCTTCTTCTCATTCGAGTGGGGCTTCCGGTTGAGTGTTTTCATGGCGACAGGATATTGTTCAGATCAGAACGCGGAATAAAGTTTTCCGGAAGAGGCATTTCATAGACTGATTTTCTAAGAAATGCACCAAAAGAGGCGGGGGTTGTATATTGTTTCTGCTCTTCCACCGACAGGATCTCTCCAATGCCAATACGGGTTAACCGGTTACTTTTATTGAAGACCTCCGAAGGAACGCGGAGTACCCGGATCCTCCAGTTCAGCAAGCCAAGCATATAGTAGAACGCCGAGTTACCGTCAAAAAACCGTATCGGTAAGATTGGAACCTTCACCCGGTGGATCAGATGAAGAATCGACTCCTGCCATTTGCGGTCGCGAACACGCCCCTCAAGCAGGCTCAGGTCTGATACAGCACCGGAAGGAAAGAACCCCACCGGATGTCCCTCGCGCAGGTGTGCTAGTGTTTTTCGGATGCCATTCATGCTGGCCGCGGTGATCCCCTTCTTGAAATTCCCTGTTGGAGTTACGGAAATGAAGTTATCCGCCAAGGTTTTGATCAATAAGAGGATCTCATTAACCATCAACCTAAAATCGGGTCGGAGACCAGCCATCAGATCAATCAGAATAACCCCATCGAGCCCCCCATATGGGTGGTTGGCAATGGTTATAAACGAGCCCTCGGGGAGCTTGGTGAGATGATCCGGGTTTCCGATCATATAGTTGACACCCAGGTCGTTAAGCAGCCCCTGGGTAAACTCGGCACCGGTTAAATGGCCCGAATTGAGATAGACCTGGGTGATTTTATCAATGGCCAGAAACTTCATGATGGCCTGGGCTAGGTGATTGCCCAGTTTACCCTTGAATACCGGCGAGAGCGACTCAAAATGATGTAGGTCCACAACCTTCATAACACCCAAAAATCACCCGTTTAAACAACAAAGGAGATACTAAAGTAATCTCTTCTTTTGATTTTTTCATGGTGGCCCTGTGCGACGGGTACATTTTCCATATCTTTGTTTTTTAACCATTAAATCAGGATAGATGAAAAAGAGATGTTCCATTAACTTCAGCCTGATTACCCTTTCCATGATTTTGGCGGTGTTGGTTGCGGCTTGTCGCCCGGAACCAAACACCAAGCCTATTGCCGATTTTTCCATGACCCCCACGCAAGGGACTACCCAAACCGTTTTTACCTTTGATGCTTCTACCTCAAGTGATTTGGAGGACCCCATCGATGCGCTGGAGGTTCGGTGGGATTGGGAATCTGATTCCATCTTCGATACAGAATTCAGTACAACTAAGATCATTCAACATCAGTTTGAACAAGGCGCCACCTACTATGTGACGGTAGAGGTGAGAGACACAAAAGGCTCCACTGCCCGCTATACGGATTACGTCAAGGTCAACTGGCTAAACCGTCCACCAACCGCTTCCTTTGTGGTGACACCCTCTAGTGGTTTTCTCCAGGATGTTTTCCAATTTAATGCGTCGGCCTGTAGTGATGCCGAGGACCAAAATGCTACTCTCCGCGTCCGTTGGGACCTGGATGGTGATGGCACCTGGGATACCGAGTATTCGACCGAAAAGCTTGTGTCACATCAATATAGCACCCCGGGAACCTATACGGTTAAGCTGGAGGTGATCGATAGTGGCAATGCGACCAATGAGGCTACCTATACCCTGGAGGTCGGCGAACTTAACAGCGCCCCGGAGCCGCCTACAACTCCGGACCCTGCTGATCAAAAGGTTGACCAAAGTACCTTGTGCACCCTGAAATGGACCTGCATCGACCCGGATGCTGATCAGCTGATGTTTGACGTCTATTTTGGGACATCCGCCAACCCACCCCGGGTGAAGGAGAATACTCTTGATTATCAGTATGTTTGTAGCGCTCTGGAGTATGGAACTACCTACTATTGGAAGGTCGTTGCCAAAGATCCATATGATCATGTGGTTAGCAGCCCTATCTGGAGTTTTACTACCGATTTGCCTGAGTATCAGATGGGTACTTTCGTCGACAGGCGAAACAATCGAACATACAAAACCGTCAACATCAATGGTCAAATCTGGATGGCCGAAAACCTCGATATTGGCACGATGATTCATGGTAGCACAGGCGGCGATGATCGTAATGGTTACATGAGAAATAATAACATCATTGAAAAGTACTGTTATCAGAACGATCCGGCTAACTGCGAATTATATGGCGGACTGTATCAATGGGATGAAGCCATGGGCTATAGCAAGCAGGAGGCGGTTACCGGTATTTGTCCGGAAGGATGGCATCTGCCTAATAACGCTGAATGGATCCAGCTGGCCCAAGCACTCGATCCGGTAAATGGAGAAAGTATGGCCGGCGATAAACTAATCCTGGGAAGTCGGTCGGGATTCCAGGCACTGTTTGGCGGATATTTCATCTTCGCCGAGAGGAATTATTTCGATTTAGGCCAGGCGGCCTATTTCTGGACTTCCACCATCAATGAAGAATTTAACCATTTGTCGATTCTTCGCTCGATTTATAGAGAAAACCCACATCTTCAAAGAGATACGGGAAGACAATACAATGGATTGCCCGTGCGGTGCATCAAAAATTATTAATCACCGGATGAGCTTTGACGGCAGGACAGGATGAAAATAATTGTGGCCATTACGGGTGCATCAGGAGCCAGCTATGCGCATCTGATGCTGAAGCGCTTGACGGAGTTGCAATATCGCTCCGAAGAGGTTGCTCTGGTGGTATCCCAAACGGCCGAAAAGGTATGGCGCTATGAACTTCCGGAAGAACCGCTGGAGCAGCATCCGTTCCAGCGACATGATCCGGAGAGTTTTTTCTCTCCCATTGCCAGCGGATCATCGGGCTACGATGCCATGATCATCATCCCTTGTACAGTTGGGACGCTCGGCAGGATTGCCGCCGGCACGGCTGAAGATCTTATCGCCAGAGCGGCTGATGTGATGCTGAAAGAGCGCCGAAAACTGATTCTCGTGGTTCGTGAAGCTCCTTACAGCCTGATTCACCTGCGTAATATGGTCACAGTGACCGAAGCAGGCGCTATCGTGATGCCTGCCAGTCCCTCGTTCTACCATCAGCCCCAAACTCTGGATGAAGCTGCTATGAGTGTGGTTAGGAGAGCCCTGGTATTAGCAGGAATCCAAGACCAGGATGTGCCATTTAACGGGTAACTAGCCCTTAATCCTTCGCCCAACAAAGAGCTCCAATACTGACCTTTACCTCCGGAATGGTGAGTAATGCCTCCGCACACGCCTCAAGCGTGGCACCGGTGGTGACAACATCATCAACCAGAAAAAGGTGATGCCCCTGCAGCATCCCGGGATGCTGCACCTGAAACTTTCCAGTAACATTAAGGTAGCGTTCAAACCGGGATTTGCGGGTCTGAGTGTCCGTGTGCGACAACCTCACCAGACAATTCTGTATCATCGGCACCCCAATTGCCCGCCCTAACCCGCGCCCAATCTCAGCACTCTGATTATACCCTCTTTGCCTGAGTTTTTTAGGATGCAAAGGAACAGGGATGATGGTGTCGGGCAGTGTAAATTGTTGACTGTGAATAAGATGAAATCCGAATTCGCGCCCAAGAAGGACACCGATGTCGGAGCGCCCTTCGTATTTTAATTGATGCAAGACATCCTGATAAGCTGATCCTTTACGGAAATAGAACTAGGCAACAGCCTGCTCCAGCTGTACCCTTCCCCAGAAAACCTGCGCCAGGGGATTTTCTGCATCTTCATGAAAATGAGTCAGCGGCAGTTGTGCCAGGCAGGTGAGGCAGAGGCCCTCTTCCCAGGGTTTCAGCGGGCTCCGAC
>JAAYIP010000040.1 GCA_012523435.1 Bacteroidales bacterium
AGACTGACGATAAAGGCATTTGTAGCTTTCTCACAGGGCTCGGAGATCTCATTATCTGGGCCCATAATGGTGAAGGTTTTGGCTTTGAAAAGATTTCGGTTGGGGCTATCGATACGGTTCATATTGTCTTGAATTCCAGTCCATACCAAAGTAAGGTCCTGGAGTTCGACCTGGAACCTCCGATTGAGCGGGAACCCCTCGTACTGGCTAATGATTGCCGCGAAGAGAACAACCGGAGGCTCCAGATCGAAGATTCTATCCGCGGAGCGTATGAGAAAAGCCTTCCTTCCGAAGAAATGGTTCGTCTCTTTGCTGAGGAGAATGGCCTGGATCCGGAGAAATCCTGGAATGTTGTAGTGAAAAGTCGGGGTAATTATCAGGAAATCATGACTTTCCTACGGGAGTGTCCTAAAGAACAGAGCCCGACTGCTTTTGATTTGCTTCAGGTGATCGCTGAAAAGGATCTAAGGGATACCAAAGGTAAAATCCTGAACGATCACTTGAAATCATTCCTGGCCCTGCCCGATGGAATCAGGCACCTGACATCGGCCACGGCCATCAGTGCGACCGATCGGAGTCGGATGATCACCACAAGCCTCCTAAATCCCCGGGTGGCTAATGAGATGCTGATTGATTATCGAGCTGGGCTGATCGAGGCTTTCGGCTCTGATTTTATCCTGGCTACCCGTCAAAATCCAGTCAACCTGCTAAATTGGATCAGGGATGAAATCCAGATCAACGACACGGAAAACTATTATGGTACTCCGTTAACGCCGGTGGGAGTGTACCAGCTGAAAGTGGCTGATCAGCTTTCCCGTAAGATTTTTACTGTAGCGGTTTTCCGGACGTTTGGCATTCCCGCAAGATTGAGTCCGGGTACTCTGCTGCCTGAGTATTGGTTCAATAATGAGTGGAATATTGCTCATTTTGAATCGGTTAAGGTAGAGGACCTTCCTAAGGGGGTGCTAGTATTAACAAGTCATCCGGATAATCCGGTCACCCCACAATATGAAACGCACTACACATTAGCCCGTTATAAAGGAGGAAAGTATCACACCCTGGCTTATGGTTACGGCGGGTATCCCGACCCACTGGCCGGACCGCTGACTCTTGACGAGGGTCACTATCTGCTGGTTACGGGGAACCGGATGCCGGGCGGCCGTGTTTTGGCGAAACTCGATTTCTTCAAAATAGAAGGGAACACAACCAAGAAGTTGGAGCTGATTCTCCGAAAATCGGATAAGCCTGCCGAAATACTCGGAATAATCAACCCGGTTTGGGATGTTAAACCGTTGGATGGCAAGGGTTTTGCTTGGGATCAACTGAGTCGCTCTGGTCCGGCAGTGATGGCCTGGATGGATCCCGATAAGGAGCCGACTAAGCATGTCATCCAGGATCTGGCCTTACTGAAGAAGGAGCTGGATCAACTCTCCTGTTCGTTTATTTTTCTGATTCCTGAGGATCGCCTGCCGTCGGGTTTCACTGCCGCGAGTTGGACGCAGATTCCTGAACAGTCACACTTGGTTTCCATTCCCGGACTCTCCTCACTCAAAGAGATTGAATCCATCACCAACCGTTCGTTATCCGATCATTTACCGGTAGTCATCATTAAAAATGAAGCGGGAGAGATCATCTATTTATCGTCTGGATACAAGATTGGAATTGCCGAAGAACTAATCAAGGCCATCAGGACAATGCACTGATGGCCTTGAAATAGTATTGATATAGGCTCTAAATCTGCTGATTCAGGCTTAAAATGAGTCCATCTCCCGATAGGCGGCGATGACTCGTTCTTCACCCTCTTTTCCTGGGAGTGATTTGCCGTGTTCCATGCAGAGTGTTCCGTTGTACCCTTTGTTATACAGGTACTTGAAGATATTCTTGTAATTGATCTCTCCGGATGTTGGCTCATTACGTCCAGGGTTATCGCCCAAGTGGAATGCAGCGATTTCGTCGTATGCAGCTTCGATATTGGGCAACAGATTTCCTTCGGTGATCTGCTGGTGGTAGAGATCATTAACAATTTTTACTGAGGGACTGTTCACGGCACGGCAAATGGCATAGGCCTGCGGGATTCTGGTGAGGAAGAGACCCGGGTGGTCGGTCAGGGTGTTCAGTGGTTCGAGTACCATTATCAAGCCCGCGGGTTCCAGAATTTCGGCGCACATGCGGAGGTTGTCGATGGCGTTAGCGGTCTGATAATCCCAATGCAGGCTTTCGTCATAGCGGCCCAGAACTACCAGAGCCATTTTTGCATTGGTTAACTTGGCGGTCTCAACTCCCTTATGCATCAGATCAACCAGCATCTGCTTCTTCTCTGGCTCACGAGTCACGAAAGAGGTGGTGCCGAAATCAGCATAAAGCACAAATGGACCCAAGTCCATACCCAGCAGGGCCAATTCGTTAGCTATCCGCTCTTGATCCTCCAATGATCTGTTCATCAGTCCATTATCGAATACTGCCCGAAAGCCCTGATCATGACAAAAGCGAATCAAGTCAATTGGATCTTCGCTTTCGGCCAGATTGCGGAACATACCGATGGAAGGGGCATATTTCAGCTTGAAAGGTTCTGGATCCTGAAACAGCTTCCGTCCTGGTGAAGGGTTGGCAGCTTTCAGAATAGTGGGTGCTGTCAATGCGGCAGCTCCTGCCACGGTCATTTTACGTATGAAGTTTCTCCTGTTCTCAGCCATGTGCATTTTGGGTTATAATAAACGGATCTCCTAAAACTTCTTGTTAGCCGATATAGGCTTCACCTGGTACTGGAACTTCTTTCGGAACGTCCACCGGACCCATGGCATAGACTGTCGGTCCAAGTTTCAGATCCGAGTTCATCATTTCGTCCCAGGTAACCTCTTTCCCAGTATAGGCTGATATGCGACCCATAATACCGGCCATAGTTGATGCTGCGCAGTTATAAGCTTCATTGATTGGTTTGCCGGTACGAATAGCAGTCACCAAATCGATATGCTCTTGGTTGTATGGTCCAACCGCAAGGCTCTTATTGCCTTGTGCGTCAGTTACGTACGGGTATGAGTACAGTTCGTTTCCTTCGAGATCAAATAACTTGGCGGCATTCCAGTTCAAGTTTGCGCTTCCGGCACCACCCTGGATGCGTTCAAAAACGCCTCCTCCGCATCCGTTGATCTGGCGGCACATGGAGTGCAGGTGGCGGCCATCGTCGAAAACATAATCAACACTGAAATTATCGTATTGGTCGCCAGTAACTCTACGTTGGCGGGATCCAAAGCCCAGGGCTCTTTCCGGATTTTTTCCGAAGAACCAGAGGCCGACATCGATATTGTGAACATGCTGTTCCACGATATGATCGCCCGAGAGCCAAGTCCAGTTGACCCAGTTACGGATCATTGCTTCCATCTCGCTCCATTCGGCCTTAGGATTGACGTGCCACAGTTTAGCCTGATTCCAGTACACATTGGCTCCGACAACCTCGCCGATAGCACCGCCAGCCACTTGTTTGTAAATTTCAATGTAATCACGCTGGTGGCGACGCTGGGTGCCGGTGATGACACTGAGTTCCATTGCATCGGCTTTTCTGGATGTGGCCATAATGGATCGTGCGCCAACCGGGTCAACCGCAACTGGTTTTTCGAGGAAGGCGTGTTTTTTTGCCTGTACGGCTGCCTCGAACTGCATAGGCCGGAAATGGGGAGGTGTTGCCAGGATAACTACATCAATATCAGTCTGCAACAGTTTTTCATAGGCATCAAATCCCAGAAAGACATTCTCGTCAGGAACCTCTACCTTGCGCTGATCTTTCAGGTCGGCACGACACTTGTCGATTTTATCTTGGAGGATATCTGCAAGGGCAGTAATTTTTAGGTTTGGACCTGCATCGATAAAGTTGATGGCGGCGCCGGTTCCTCTGCCACCACATCCAACCAGCCCAACTTTCAGCTCGGGACCATCAGGTGCTCTGTCTAGCCCGGGGCTCAGGAGGTATTCAACATCTTTGGTCTTACCCTTGGGGGCACAGGAGGTGATCAAAGCGGTTCCGCCAATGGCGCTGACAGCACTAACAGCAGCTGCACGACCCAAGAAATTTCTTCTGGAAAGGTTTGATTTTGACATGATTATGATTGTTTTTTCAATTTTAACAATAAATCTTCACTCGATAACTAGTTATTGCCAGTTTTTTCATCATACTCGCATACAACCCTGAATCCTACATAGAAACAGTCGGAGTACCACCAGATACTCTTCGGGGTTTGTGGGTCGGTCCGTAGCCAGGTTTCGGTCTGGGTTGGCTCCCGGTAGGCCGCTCTAACCTGTGAAGCATCGTTTTTGTAACTACCACCGCGAATCACCCGTTCTGTTCCGGAAGCGGGTCCTTTCGGGTTGGTCAACACCCCGTTGCCAGCCTGAGCATAGGCATCAGGGGCGTACCAGTCGGAGCAGAATTCTGCCACATTACCCAGCATATTCTTCAGTCCGAAGGGGTTAGGCAGAACAAACGATGGCTCCTGGGTTTTGGATTGGCTATTTTCTTGATAGACGACATAGGTGTTAATCACGCTGGTGTCACGCTTCGAGGAGAAAAGTTTCTTCTTCATAAACTGTTTGACATCGCCATCAAAGAAATAGGGACCTTCGGTACCCCCGCGAGCGGCATATTCCCATTCAGCCTCGGTTGGCAGCCGGTATGTCTTACCGGTTTTGAGCGAAAGCCATTGGCAGTAAGTTTCAGCAGCATGGTGACTCATCGAAATGGCCGGCCTCTTGCCTTTGCCCCAGTTTTGATCAGGCTGACCATAGGGAGGAGTGGCTCCAACAATGGCATCAACATCCTGAATGTCAGTCTGAGATCCTTCGTGAGCTGACTTACCCTGTCGGGAGGTCTGCGCAAAGAAAGCGAGGTATTCGTCCCATGTAACCTCCACTTCAGCCATAAAAAAGGGACTGACCTTAACCTCTCTGACCGGACCTTCATTTTCCTGACGGTATTTTTCGGAATCCGGACTGCCCATTTTAAAAGTCCCTCCAGGAATGGGCATCATGTTAAACGATACCGATGACCCGGGGATCTGTTCTGTAAATGGTTTAAAATCAGATACAATAGTAGGTTCGGTAAAAAACTCACCAACAGCCTCAACCTGTCCGAAGCCGGTATTGGCTGCATGGAGGTAATTGGGATCGTAATGGCCGGCATCCAGGTGACAGTTAATACAATTGACTTCGATACCCTTCTCCACCTGCTGTTCGTAGTACAAATGAGCATCCATTCCTTCTTTGGTCAGCTGCGACGGGAAAAGGTTTGGATGGCACTTCAGGCAGGATGCCTCATACACATGGGTGACAGCATGTTCTAACCTCGATTTGGCTTCCCAGTCAAATGAGGCAGAATCTTTAAACACGTAACTCCAGACATCACGTAGGCCTGTCCTGGCTTTTTCCGGAAGATATCCATGCCCCTTGGGTGGTAAATGGCAATCGACACAGTTGGTCCGATAACCACTCCTAGTGTCGTAATGAACTGACTTTTTCCAGGAAGTTTCCGCTTGAGGGTGAATGTGGCAGGAATTACAAAACTGGTTGGTAGAAGTAGCATCCATGGCTACCCCGCTGCCTAAAATTAACCCGGCACCGATGATCAGGCCAGGTAAAAAAAAGAGTAAGAATCGTTTCACTAGCTTTCAGAATTCAAAAACGCGGCAATATACTAAATGAGACGTGAATGCCGGAATGACAAGCCCAAAAAAAAGGGTTCCCGAGAAGTGATAGGGACATTTTGAAAATTGAGTATATTCAACTGCTAAAACTCATAAATGGAAGAGGTGGTGAAAAAATCGGTGTTCAAGCGGGTTTGGAACTTCTATTGGGAAGGATTTAGGAATATGTCCAAGTGGGGTAAGAGTCTGTGGATCATCATATTAATTAAGCTATTCATCTTTTTCGTGATCATAAAATTCCTATTTATGCCCAATTTCCTTAACCGAAATTTCAATTCTGATGAGGAACGAAGCCGGCATGTAATGGAAGAATTAACCAGATAAACGCAGAATATTATGCTACAGTCAATTGATTGGTCACTGGTAGATTGGTCAAGAGCACAGTTTGCTCTGACTGCTATGTACCACTGGCTCTTTGTCCCGTTAACACTGGGAATCACCTGGATACTAGCCATCATGGAGACTATCTATGTGAAGACTGGTGATCCGGAATGGAAACGGCTGACAAAATTTTGGATGAAACTGTTTGGTATCAACTTTGCCATCGGTGTGGCTACTGGGATTATCCTCGAGTTTGAGTTTGGAACCAACTGGTCGAACTATTCCTGGTTTGTAGGGGACATTTTTGGTGCTCCGCTTGCTGTGGAGGGGATTATGGCCTTCTTCATGGAATCGACCTTTATTGCGATCATGTTTTTCGGTTGGAACAAGGTTAGCAAAAAGTTCCACCTGGCTTCCACCTGGCTAACTGCTATCGGAGCAAATCTTTCTGCTCTCTGGATTCTGGTAGCGAACGCCTGGATGCAAAGCCCGGTAGGGACACAGTTTAACCCGGATACTGCCCGGAACGAAATGACCAACTTTTTCGATGTACTGTTCTCCCCGGTTGCGGTTAACAAGTTCCTCCATACCATCGGATCAGGATTTGTCTTGGCCGCCATTTTTATTATCGGGATATCAGCCTGGTTCCTGTTGAAAAAGAGAGAATCCAGGCTCGCCTTCCGGAGTATCACCATCGCGGCTATTCTCGGGTTGCTGGCCTCAGTTCACCTGGTGCTCACCGGCGATGGCTCAGCAAAACGGGTAGCCGAGGTGCAGCCAATGAAGCTGGCTGCCATGGAAGGTTTGTACGACGGAAAAGAGGGAGCAGGACTCGTGGGTTTCGGAATCCTTGCTGCTAAAGAGAAACGGGAGGCAGAGACCGGCGAAGAGTTCATTTTTAAATTCGAAATGCCTAAAGTCCTCTCCTGGATGGCCTATGGTGATGCCAATCACTTCGTTGCCGGTGTTAACGATTTCAAAAATGGCAATCCGGAACGCGGGATACTCTCGATCCCCGAAAAAATGCAGCGGGGAGGAATAGCCCGGCAAGCCCTGGATGATTATAAAAGGGCGAAAGCATCTGGGGATACCGCTAGAGCCGATAGCCTGAAAGGACTATTCAGCGATCCTGAATTCCTTGAGAATAACTTTAAATACTTCGGATACGGATTCCATGATGATGTGAACTATTTTATCCCCCATGTGCCAATCACCTTTTACAGCTTTCATATCATGGTGATCCTGGGATTCGGATTTGTCCTCTATTTCCTGATCTTCCTGTTCTTTGCATCACGCGGAGAACTGCAGAAACGAAAATTTTGGCTCCGACTGGCCCCGTGGGTCATCCCGCTACCCTATATCGCTTCCCAGGCCGGATGGGTTGTGGCCGAACTGGGAAGACAGCCATGGACTATCCAGGACCTGCTGCCAACCGTAGCTGCCGTTACCCGAATCGATTCCGGCTCGGTAATTGTGACTTTCATTCTATTTGCCCTGACCTTTACGGTATTAGCTATCGCAGAGGTCAAGATTATGCTGAGTGCCATCAAAACCGGACCAAAAAATGAAGGAGGAACCAGGTAATGTTTGAAAATCTATCCTTACTCACCCTACAACACTACTGGTGGATTATCGTTTCCTTGCTCGGTAGCGCACTGGTTTTTCTGATGTTCGTTCAGGGTGGACAAACTCTCATCTATACCCTGGGTAAAAATGATAAGGAACGAACCATGCTGGTTAACTCCCTCGGACGAAAATGGGAATTCACCTTTACGACCTTGGTGACATTCGGGGGTGCCTTTTTTGCCTCCTTCCCCCTGTTTTACGCTACTAGCTTCGGTGGCGCCTACTGGGTTTGGATGATCATCCTGCTGGCATTTGTAATCCAGGCAGTATCCTATGAGTTCAGATCGAAAGCTGGTAACTTCCTTGGAGCCAAGGTGTACGAAGGATTTCTCTTCATAAACGGCCTCTTCGGTACCGTGCTGATCGGAACAGCTGTTGCAACCTTCTTCACCGGTTCCCAATTCTCCCTGAATGATTTGAATCAGGTCAACTGGGAAGGGCCGGCACGCGGACTGGAAGCAGCGCTCAACATCCGAAATATTGCCCTCGGATTCTCGGTGTTCTTTCTCGCCAGAATACTTGCCATCCTCTATTTTATGAATAATATCGACAACGATGCAATCTTTATCCGATCTAGAAAACACCTCTGGATTAACACGATCCCGTTCCTTATCGCATTCCTGTTTTTCCTGACTATGCTGCTCGTGAAAGATGGCTTCGCCGTCGATCCGGATTCCAAAATGGTGTCCATGGAAAAGTATAAATACCTCCATAATCTCTTGGAGATGCCCGTCATTCTAGTCATGCTCCTGATTGGAGTTGCAGGAGTTCTCTTTGGAATTATTCGCGCTCTGATCAAAAAAACCACCATAGGAATCTGGTTTACCGGTCCGGGTACTATCCTGACTGTGCTTGCTTTGTTCCTGATTGCCGGCTTTAATAACACAGCATTTTATCCATCCACATTTGATCTCCAATCCTCCTTGACAATAGAAAATGCCTCATCCAGTAAGTTTACTCTGACAGTCATGTCCTACGTCAGTCTGCTCGTTCCTGTTGTGGTTGCCTATATTTGGTACGCCTGGCGTTCAATGAACCGCAAACAGATTACCCAGGAAGAACTTTCGAAAGAGGATCATGTATATTAAAAAAGACTATCAATATGTATATCAAAGAGATACTATGGCTTCTCACCTGTCCCCTCCTGATCGCTGTTGCCTACTACCTCATCCGCTTCGCGCTGAAGAAGTTTGAGAAACACCTGCCGGAAGAGGATAAAGTAGATTAAGTAGATTAAGTAGATCAAGAGTGACGGCCCAGTCTGATCTTGGCTAAAACCATGGTGTAAACGACATAAACCGGAATGATGAAAAAGATTCCGGTTAAGCCAAGCCCTACGATCAGCGGCAGGCAAAGGAGAATGAGCAGATACGTTAACCGGGATTGACGCCAGGAAAATCCCTTCATTTTCAGTGAGTGCAGCCTGATTCGACTGACCATTAATAGGCTGATAATCAAAGAATAGCAAGGAATAAACCAAGCCGATTCCAGCCAACTGATCAAAAAGGAGTCGGGCTGATACCTCAGAACAAGGGGAAGCACCAAAACCATCAGGCCGTTCGCAGGAGTGGGTAGTCCTGAGAAATGATCCGTCTGATTTTCATCAACATTAAATTTTGCCAGCCTCAGCCCTGCAAAAACCGGCAGAATGAAAGGGATTAGAAAAACCCACCAAGTGGAGAGTGGTTGTGAAAAATCGAGTGGCAGTTCTCCAGATTGTCTAAGGCTGATTGTAAAGAGAATAGCAGCTGGTGCCATGCCAAAGGAGATGAGGTCGGCGAGGGAGTCAAGCTCCTTTCCGATGGCCGACTGAACCTTAAGAAGGCGTGCTGTCAGGCCATCAGTCAAGTCGAAGAAAAAACCCGCCAGGATCAGTAAGGCTGCGGGAACCAGAGCACCCTGCAGGGCGAAAACGGTTGCTAAAGCTCCTGAAAACAGGTTGAGCGCCGTCAAGGTATTGGGTAGGTGAGCGATCAATCGCCCTTGTGATTTGTTCATGTGATGGTAAGCAATAAAAGATCCTAAAAATAGTTAAAAAGGTTAGTTTACTTATCTTCGGAACCGAATCAGAAAAGGCATGAAGCGAAGCATTATCCTGATACTTCTATTGTGGACCGCCGTCCTGGTGAAGTTGCCTGCCCAGGTGAAATATTCCAATGAATTTCTATCAATCGGTGCAGGGGCCAGGCTGATGGGTATGGGAGGAGCTGGCACTGCCCTCGTTGATGACGTGACTGCCGGGTATTGGAATCCATCAAGGCTCAATCAAATTGACGGAAGAATGGATTTTGGCCTGATGCATTCGGAATATTTCGCTGGCCTAGCTAAGTATGATTACGCTGGGGCTGCTTTTCGTGTTGATCCGGAAAGTGTCATCGGGATCTCGTTTGTTCGCTTTGGTGTTGATGATATCCCAAATACCCTCGAATTGATTGATGAGGAGGGTAATGTACGATACGACCGGATACAAAACTTTTCGGCTGCCGATATGGGTTTAATATTCTCTTATTCAAGACTTTCACCTGTCCCTGGTCTGGTTTTAGGCGGTAACGCGAAGCTCATTTACCGCCATACTGGAGATTTTGCTTCAGCATGGGGCTTCGGGCTTGATGCCTCGGCTTCTTATGCTCTCGGGAAATGGCACTTTGCAGCTGTAGCCCGCGATGTTAGTGGGACTTTTAATGTCTGGGCATTTAAGGAGGATAAACTACGCGATGCTTTTGAACTGACTGGCAACGAAATGCCTGAAAACAGTCTGGAAGTCACGGTTCCTCGCTTGATTTTGGCAGTAGCACGTGACTTTAAAATTGGAGAACACTTCCGCTTGGCTCCGGCTTTAGATCTGCACCTGACTTTCGATGGTCGGAGGCATGTTTTCCTCCCCATCGGGCCGGTAGGAATTGATCCTTATGTGGGTGGTGAATTTCGTTATCGAAACTGGCTGGTTGCCCGCGTCGGTGTTGGCAATTTTCAATGGGTGCCAGGTTTTAATGGTAAAAATGACCTGAACCTTCAACCTACGATCGGACTGGGAATTCAATACCGGAATTTTTTCCTGGATTATGCGTTGACTGATGTTGGAGATCTCTCCTTAGGACAATACTCCAACCTGATCTCGGTCAGATATCTGTTAAACTAAAAAAGCCCGGAATTCCGGGCTTTTTCGTACTCGGGACACTCCCGATTATTTCTTCTCACCTACATGTCCCTCTTTGCAAGCTTCAGCTGATTTGCAGGCAACGCCGGTTTTCTGATCCACGCAACTGGATCCGCACTCCTTTTTCTCAGTACTGGAAGCGGCCTCAGTACAGCAGGAAGAGGTTTTTGCCGTTTTCTTAACGGCGGTAGCTTTTTTCTTGTTTTTGTCAACGGTGACAACCTTAGTAGTAACTTCCTGGGGCATAGCAAATGCCGGAGCAGCATAGGCGCCGATAAAGGCAAGAACTGCGACGATAGCAATGAATTTTTTCATTTTGTTATGATTTTGATTTCTACTTCTCTGATACGAATTACGCGCCTTTTAGGCGGAATTATTGTTAACGAAAAGTTAAACCCCCTGATTTAGATCTTTTTTAACAGTCTTGTACTGCTTGTTAGGAATTCCAGTCGGTGAGAATAGTTTTTTGGCCTCGGGATTTTTGGCCTTGTGACACCTTAATATTGGTTCCTGGCGGAAAAAAAAGATCCACTCTAGAGCCAAATTTGATGAAGCCCAGTTCGGCTCCGATAGCCACTGCTTCTCCCGGGTTGGGATAGGTGACTACTCGTCTGGCCATGATTCCGGCAATCTGCCGGACCATCACTTCGCGACCGGCTTGATCTTTGATAACCACACAGCTGCGCTCGTTAAGATCGGAGGATTTGGGGAGCTTTGCTAAGAAATGTCTGCCAGGATTGTAACGCTGGTATGTAATATGCCCCGTCAAAGGTACCCAGTTAATGTGCACATCTCGGCCCGACATAAAAATGGAGACACGCTGGCGGTAGTCATTAAAGTACTCCTCAACGAATATTCGGTCAACTTTAATCACCACTCCATCAGCCGGGGCGATCACTTGTCCGAGGTCAGCCGGTTTCTCCCGTTGTGGTTTTCGAAAAAACAAGCCTGCTCCCAAGAATCCGGCAAGAGAGAGGAGTAATATCGAGTGACTTAACCAATTGGTGCCCAATAAAAATGTGGCAGCTATATTTGTGGTAATCAGGAAGATCCCCAATGCTGTTAACGTTTTTATGCCCTCTTTGTGAATCATTAAGCCAGGTTTAGCAGCTGTATAGTTACATACACAGCTGGTGCTGCAAAGATAATACTATCGAATCGATCTAGGATACCTCCATGTCCGGGCATGATTTTGCCGGAATCTTTAACGCCGGCCGATCGTTTCCATGCTGATTCGGTGAAATCTCCGATAGTACCACTAAAAACAATGACGGGTAAAAGGATCCAGCAATGCAAAGCAGGAATATCCGGGAATAGGGGCTGAAGAATCCAGACACCCAGAGCAGAAAGAATCAGCCCTCCTGCGATTCCTTCCCACGATTTTTTGGGTGAGATCCGAGAGAAGACCTTATGACGGCCAAAGAGTAGTCCAGTCAGATAAGCCCCAGTATCATTGATCCATAACGTAGTCAGTATGAGCAAAACGACCTGATAATCAAATCCTTCTGTGTAGGGGTGGTACATCAGTTGGGTTAAAAGTGTGATGGGTACTACTACGTACAGAAGTCCTAGCAGTGTAAAAGCAGCAGAGAGGGTGGGGTTACCACTGGTAACAAAGAGTGGTTGTGACAGGATAATCAGCAGGGCAGGAATGGCCAGAACAAGCCATCTATGATCGATTCTGGCATAAGCGATCAGAAAGACAATCAGAAAAAGGGCTAGGCCGGTCAGGATTCCTGGCACCTTCCAAGGCTTGATGGTTGGATCGGGGGTTAGCCGGTAAAACTCGATCATGCCTAAAATCAGGATAAGGGCAAATACGGCTACAAACAATAGGGGATGAATCGTAATTGCCCCGATCATTAACCCGATATAGATCAGGCCAGATACACTTCTCGTAATCAGTTCTTTCAATTTTCGTTATTCTCCAGGAAGACAAAAAGGCTTTTTGGCCCATGGGCACCCATCACCAGGGTTTTTTCGATATCAGCTGTTCGGCTTGGGCCGGTGATCAAGGATAGTTGTGATGGCAATGGATTGTAGGATGTTTTGATTCGGTTGAGAGCGTCATGGATTTCCATTTCAAGCTGCTGGGTTTGCGCAATCACCACATGGACTGGGGCGAATCCGAAAACACGTCTTCCGGCTCCCTGTGCTGAGGATACCAGGACGCTACCGGTACGGGCGATCAGGGATTCGCAGCTGGTAACCGCGGCATCCGCATGGGCTAGTTCATCTGTAAATGGGATACCAGCTTCTGTGAGGATCTGGCAGGCAAAAGAGTCATGGCAGGTGATTGTTTTCCAAGGTTCTTCATGGAACAGAATCCTCAAGGCGAGTATCAGCTCCCGCCGGTTGGAGCAGTATGCAAATTTTCCTCCGGCCCGGGTAAGGTTTTGAGCAAATAACATCTGAGGATGATCGTCAGGCTCTGGCAGAAAACCCTCTGGTTGTAACTGATGTGGTGATAACGCTGGCTGGGAGTGGTTGCCAGAAAAGAGACGGGCCGAGCGTAATCGGTCGAGAATAATTTTCCTTGAATCCCTGCCGTCCATGATTAGGATGGATTTTCTTCCTTGGCTGGTGGCTCATGGAACAGGTCGTGGATTTGACCTTTTCGTGGCCCGAGGATTCGCTCGAGATCTTCGGCGAACAGGACCTCTCGCTCCAGCAGCAGTTCAGAAATCTCCTTGTGCCCAGCTTCATGCTCTTTCAGAATCATTTTGGCACGCTCATAAGATTCATCGATGATTTTTTTCGCCTCAGAATCAATCAGTTCAGCTGTCTTTTCGCTATAAGGCTTATTGAAGCTGTATTCATTTTGTCCGGAGCTGTCATAGTAGCTTGCCTTGCCAACTTTTTCGCTCATCCCGAAATAGGAGACCATGGCATAAGCCTGTTTGGTGACTCGTTCCAGATCATTCAACGCTCCGGTTGAGATCTGTCCGAAGCAGAGCTCCTCGGCAGCACGACCGGCCAAGGCGGCAGCCATCTCATCCAGGATCTGTTCTTTTGTGGTGAGCTGTCTTTCTTCTGGAAGATACCAGGCTGCTCCCAAGGCTTTGCCACGCGGAACAATGGTTACCTTCACCAGTGGATGGGCATATTCAAGCAACCAGCTCACGGTAGCGTGCCCAGCCTCGTGATAGGCAACGGCCCGCTTCTCTTCCACCGAGATAAGTTTGTTCTTCTTTTCCAATCCACCGATGATACGATCAACGGCATCCAGAAAATCTTGTTTCTCAACTAACTGCTTGTCACGCCTTGCTGCAATCAGTGCTGATTCATTGCAAACATTAGCAATGTCAGCTCCACTAAACCCTGGAGTCTGCTTGGCAAAGAAGTCAATATCAAGATTCGGATCATATTTTACATCGCGCAGATGAACTTTGAAAATATCTTTCCGTTCGTTGAGGTCAGGCAATTCAACCTGGATCTGACGATCGAACCGACCGGCTCTGAGCAGGGCCTTATCCAAGATATCTGCCCGGTTTGTAGCAGCCAGTATGATAACTCCTGAATTGGATGCAAATCCATCCATTTCCGTAAGTAGTTGATTTAAAGTATTTTCCCGTTCATCGTTTGATCCGAAATTGGGATTCCGACCTCTTGCACGGCCGATTGCATCGATCTCATCGATAAAGATGATACAAGGAGCTTTCTCCTTGGCCTGCTTGAACAGGTCGCGCACCCGGGAAGCTCCAACTCCGACAAACATTTCCACGAAATCGGATCCTGACATAGAGAAAAAGGGAACATTAGCCTCACCGGCTACTGCTTTAGCCAACAAGGTCTTGCCTGTACCTGGAGGTCCTACAAGCAGGGCGCCTTTCGGGATTTTACCACCTAACGTGGTATATCTCAATGGGGTTTTGAGGAAGTCAACGATCTCCATGACCTCCGTTTTCGCCTCCTCCAATCCGGCAACGTCTTTAAAAGTGACATTGATATTATCTTCTTCCTTGTTGAATATCTTGGCCTTGCTCTTGCCAACACTGAAAATGTTGCCGGCACCTCCACCGGAAGCCTGACTACTCATGCGGCGGAAGATGAATATCCAGACAACAATCAGGAGCACCGGGAGAATCAGCCAGCTTAATACCTCTCCCCATACATCCTTTCGGGTAACGTAAGCTTGCTGAATCTTCTGATCATCAGGCAATTGAGCGTTAGATTCCTCCAGCGTCTCATAAAACTTGTCAACGCTCGGGATGGCCGTGTAAAATTGTGGACCTTTGGTTGGTAACGTATAACTTTCACTGTGCTTCATCGACTCAACCAGCGGATCAGAGAGGTTTTCCTCGTGGATAAACACTTCTACCTTGTCCTTATTCACTATCACCAGCTTCTCAACAACTGCAGGATGATCCATGATCTCTTGGAAACTCGTCCAATTTAATTCCAGAGGCTTCGATCCCATATTAAGATACTGGATCAGGAGAATGCCAAGAAATATGAGCCCATAGATCCAGTAAAAGCTGAATTTGGGTTTTTTCTTGGGGTTCTCTCCCGGTTTACCCTTCTGCCCGGGTGTGGATCGTTTTGATCCGTTATTGTTGTCTTCTGCCATTTTTTCAGTTTCTCGTTTTATTTAGCGGAAATCTGTCCGCATTGCCATCCCTCAATTTCTATACCACCGGACGTTTTCCTTTTTAGTCGCCCAGACGGGTCAGATGGCCGTCAGCCCATAACTCTTCCAAGTTGTAAAATTCACGATATGGCTTCTGAAAAACGTGAACAATGATATCCCCGTAATCAAGCAGAATCCAAAATGAATTCTCATAACCTTCGCGGTGAAATGGTTTTTGATGATTAATCTCAATCATCTGTTTTTCAATAGCTTCGGCAATTGCCCTGGTTTGTACCGTCGATTCTGCATGAGCGATGATGAAATTTGTGGCCATACTTGCCTCAATACTGGATAAATCCATTGCAACAATTAGTTCTCCTTTTTTAGATCTGATCGCTTCCACGATGGTGTTGAAGTGCCCATTGGCAAAATCACTACGATAACTCTTCGGCATAAATAATCTATTATCCTGTTTTCGTTTTCTTTTGTGGTAAATTTAGTCAGTTATCCTTGTTGCTAACCATTTATGAAGAAGTTTTTTTATAAAGATCTGGAATCCACGAATTTGGAGGCTGCTCGCCTGATTGAGAATGGCTTATTAAGTGATAATGCCTGGATCCGTGCGAAGCATCAATGGGGTGGTAGAGGGCAGGGGCACCACTCCTGGGTGAGTGAATCGGGCATGAATTTGACGGGAACCTTGGTCCTATTTTCCGGATTACCTCGCGCTCGGGATCAGTTCGACCTCTCCAGACTCTGTTCGCTCGCTGTGGCGGATTTTCTTGAGTTGTTCCTCCATGATGTGAAAATCAAATGGCCGAATGACCTGTATCATCTTGATGATAAAATCGGGGGCATTCTAATAGAAGCCGCGGTGATGGGTGAGCAACTCCATAGTGCCATAATAGGCATCGGATTGAATATCAATCAGGTTGATTTTTCTGCCGAGATCCCGAATCCGGTCTCTCTCAAAAAGATCACCGGCGTTCATTATGACCTCCAGCAATTGGATGATCTCCTGCTGCAATCTCTTGAGATCAGACTAATCATCCAAAAACCGAACTCCTGGAAAGTGACCCGGAAGGAGTATCTCTCCAAACTCTATCGTTACCGGGAGTTTGCTCCATTCAAGGCTGATGGAAAATGGTTCAGGGGGCGAATCCTGGATGTGGATCCCATGGGTCATTTGATCATGGAAGATGAAAACAAAATGCAGCACTCCTTTGCGTTTCAGGAGGTGGAGTATATACTGTAATTTGTATTATAACAGCCAGTTGCCTCCTGGATTTTCCCTCCATCGCGAGAGAATTTCCAACTGTTCCCTCGTGATGTTGCCTGTTTGCAATGCCAACTCTAATAGGCTGCTGTAATTGCTCAGGGTATCTAGTTGGCAGTTGGCCGACTTGAAATTTTCAGTGGCAAGGGAGAACTCATACGTGAATATTGCTAACATGCCTAATACATTAAGCCCAGCCTCCTTGAGTGCCTGGAAAGCAGACAGACTACTTCCACCGGTCGATACCAAATCTTCTATGATAACAGTCTTTTGCCCAGGAGTATAGGCTCCCTCAATGACATTACCCAACCCGTGTGATTTGGCTTGTGACCGGACATAAATGAAGGGAAGATTCATCGCTTCGGCTACGAGAACACCATGAGCAATAGCTCCGGTAGCTACCCCGGCAATCAGCTCAACATCAGGGTATAACGCTTTTATTCGTAAGACAAACTCGTCACGAATCACCTTCCTAACAGCTGGATAGGAGAGGGATTTGCGATTATCGCAGTATATTGGTGATTTCCAGCCTGATGCCCAGGTAAAGGGTTCTGTTGGCGAAAGTTTGATCGCTTTAATCTCTAATAAAAGGGAAGCAACTAGTTTAGCGGTATCCATCATGGTACAAAGGTAGGAAGTTTTCTCCTGAGAATGTCTGGGCAGTAAACTCTGTCTCTGGGTTTACCTGGCTCGAAAAATGCTGTTATCCGATATCCAGATTTTCAGGAATGAAGGGACTGACATCTCCACCGTATCGAAGGATTTCCCTTACCAAGGTTGAATTCATAGAGCTATACTCTGGACGTGACAGGAGGAAAATGGTCTCGACTTCGGGATTCATCATCAGGTTGACCTGTGCAATAGCTCGCTCGAACTCAAAATCTGCCGCTGTTCTTAGGCCGCGCAGCAGAAAGCGGGCGCCCACCTGGCGACAGTACTCCACGGTTAACTCCTGATAATGATCCACTGTAACTTTGGAATGACCCTCATACAGCTTCCGGATCATCTGGATCCGCTTGTTGAGCGGAAAAAAGTTTTTCTTTTCGGAGTTTTCCCCGATAGCAATAATGATCCGATCGAACAGCGGAAGTGCCCGTAAGATGATGTTTTCATGCCCTCTCGTGAATGGATCGAAAGAACCCGGAAAGACAGCTATTTTTTCCATGACAGGAGGTGTTGATCTTGAATTTCGAAGTTTCGTTTAATTCCTTTCGGTTCAACAAACCGATGATCAGGTGTAGGCTTTAACGTCTTGAGCGGTAATTACCGGCCCTCCTAAAATGATCAACCGTTCGATCACATTGCGGAATTCCCGGATGTTACCGGTCCATTGTATTTTCTGCAGTTCGGTTAGAGCTTCATCATTTATCTGTTTCCCGGCAACCCCCATCTCTCCACACACCTGTTCGATAAAAAACTTTGCCAGCAAAGGGATGTCTTCGGGACGCTCATTAAGTGTGGGAACCTGGATGATAATCACACTGAGCCGATGATACAGCTCTTCCCTGAAACGGGATTGCTGAATCTCCTCTTTAAGATCTTTATTGGTGGCTGCAATAACCCTCACATTGACTGTGATGTCCTTGTCGCCCCCAACTCTTGAGACCCGGTTTTCCTGAAGTGCTCGTAATACTTTCGCCTGAGACGACAAGCTCATGTCGTCCACCTCATCCAGAAATATAGTTCGCCCATGGGCTTGCTCAAATTTACCTTTGCGCTGTTTGATAGCCGAAGTGAAGGAGCCTTTCTCGTGCCCAAACAGCTCGCTTTCAATGAGTTCAGATGGTATAGCTGCACAATTCACCTCGATGAATGGTCCAGCTGAGCGATTACTCTTCTCGTGCAATTGCCTTGCAACCAGTTCCTTACCTGTCCCATTGGGTCCGGTTATCAATACTCTGGCATCCGTTGGAGCTACACGATCGATCATTTCCCTTACCTTATTGATGGCTTCTGAGGAACCGATCATTTCATACTTTTTGCTGACTTTTTTCTTGAGAACACGCGTTTCGGCGATGAGGTTGGTTTTGTCCATCGCATTACGGATGGTAATCATCAGCCGGTTCAGATCGAGCGGTTTCTCAATAAAATCAAAAGCTCCTTTTTTGATGGCTTCAACCGCTGAGTCAACGGTGCCATGGCCGGATATCATGATCACCTGCGGATCATTGGTGATTCCGGAAATCTTCTCCAGAACCTCCAGACCATCCATTCGGGGCATTTTTATATCACAGAGAATGACATCATACTGGTTATTGCTGATCATCTCCAATCCGATTACACCGTCTTCAGCCAATTCGACTTGATGCTTTTCATACTCCAACACCTCTTTCAGGGTGTTTCGAATGCTTCGTTCGTCGTCGATAACCAGTATGCTTGCCATAATTATTTGTTACCCCTTGTACTTGATCCATTTCCACAACTCTCTGTAATTGACCTTTTTACCATACATTAGGATTCCGGTTCGGTAAATTTTTCCAGCCATCCAGATGGTGCCAATGATGGTGATGATCAGTAAGGAAGCAGAAAGTATCAGTTCCCAGATTGGAACCCCATAGGGGATTCTGGCCATCATAACGATCATAGAGGTAAAAGGTATCATAGAGAATGTTACCGCGATGGCGCTATTGGGTGTCTGCATGGCGCTCATCATCACAAAGAGCGCCAGGATGATGGGAATGGTTATGGGTAACATGAATTGTTGTGTGTCGGTATCGTTATCAACTGCAGCTCCAACAGCGGCGAACAGGGAGGCATAAAGAAGGTAACCCCCGAGGAAATAGAAAATAAACGCGATAATAATCAGGACGATAGGGATTGATTCTAAACGCCCCTTGATATCGTCAAGCATTTTCTGAGCCTGGGATAGATCCTGCATACCGGGGGCATTGGCTGCAGCTTCCTGGTCCATGATATTTTGGACCATCTCTGTTTGGGCTTGCTTTGAGGAATCGGATTTGAGACCAACCTGAGCGGCCGTTACAATAGCGAGGGTTAGAAATATCCAGATCAGGAATTGAGTCAGCCCCACCAGTGCTACCCCGATCACTTTCCCCATCATCAGCTGAAAAGGTTTGACGGAAGAGATGATGACTTCGACGATACGGTTTGACTTTTCTTCGATAACTCCTCTCATAACCTGTGCCCCAAACAGGAACACAAAGAAGTACATGATAAAGCCGGATACATAGCCTATTATGGCGGCCAGTTCTGCTGATCCCGATTTCTCTTCACCCGAGCTGGACCATTGGATTGTTTCAACCCGAATGTGAGTTCGTGTCCGCTCGATAATATCAACAGGCACATTTTCGTTGACCAGTTTAATGTTGGTGAAGAATCCCTCCAATGCCTTAGAGATGTGATTGTTGACCGCCATTGTGGTCTGTTGGTTCGAGTACAGTTGGACGCGTCCGGAGGTGAGGATATTTTCCGGGATGAAGAGGATAGCATAGTAACCCATCTGTTGTAAATTCTCTTTCAGCTCGTCCACGCTTTCTTCACCTACATAATTAAACTTCAGATATTTGCCATCGGGAATAGCACCTACCGTCAGGTTGGTTTGGTCCACCACGGCTATAACTTTCGAATCTGTATCCTCCCGGGTAGCCAGAAAGGCCGGGATGAAAAGCATCCCTGCAAACAGGATCGGGGCAAGAATAGTCATGATGATGAATGACTTCTTTTTAACCCGGGTCAGGTATTCACGCTGAATAATGAGGCTGATTTTGCTCATGGCGAGTTAATTGGATTTTGTTCGGTGGTTGGTTTCTTCTACCGCACGGATAAAAATTTCGTTCATTCCTGGGATCATTTCCTCAAATGATACGATTTCCACAGCTGAGTTGATGCGGTTAATCATTTCTCGGATGCTGATACCAGTCTGATTTTTCAGAATGACATGCTCGATATTTCCGCGATTAGGTTGTACGATCATGTTTACTGCGGAGTTTAGACTGTTAGCAAGCTGTTCAGTATCACCCCGGTAGGTTAGCTCGTAATGGTCAGGTTTGAATCGTGATCTTATCTCGTCAATGTTGCCATGGAGAATGGTTTGCCCGTTATTGATCAGTGCGATATGGTCGCAGAGTTCTTCAACAGACGACATGACATGAGTTGAAAAAACGATGGTAGCGCCCTCTTTTTTGAGGTTGAGGATCTCCTGTTTTACCAGATTGGTATTGATTGGGTCAAAGCCAGTGAATGGCTCATCAAAGATCAGCAACTTAGGCCGGTGCAGGACTGTGATAATGAATTGAATTTTTTGCTGCATACCTTTTGACAGCTCTTCAACTTTTTTATTCCACCATCCCTGGATTTCAAATTTTTCGAACCAATATTTCAATTGTTTCAGAGCATCGTTCTTTGACATACCTTTTAGTTGAACCAGGTACAGCGCTTGCTCTCCCACCTTCATTTTCTTGTAGAGCCCCCGCTCTTCAGGGAGATAACCAATATGGCGTACGTCGGCCTGGGTCATTTTTCGACCTTGCAGAAGCACTTCGCCTTCATCGGGAGCGGTGATTTGGTTGATAATCCGGATCAGTGTTGTCTTTCCGGCACCGTTTGGTCCCAAGAGTCCAAAGATGCTACCTTCTGGTACACTGATCCCGGCGTGGTCGAGGGCCAGGTGATTGCTGAACCTCTTGACAACCTGTGTGGCAGTAAGAAAATCGGCCATAAGCTTATCAATTAGTTTGGTTTGTGCTAAATACGTTAGTTTAGTCGAGCATTTCCTTCATTCGCCTGAAGAGATTCTTCTCAGCAGAAGAAGGATTAGGGGCAAAGTTATCAGATTTACCTAAATCTTCGACGATTCTCTTTTCTTCTCGGGTAAGGGTTTTTGGTATCCAGACGTTCACTTTGACTAGTAGGTCGCCTTTCCCATACCCATTCAGGTCTGGGATCCCTTTCCCTCTCAGGCGCAGGATTTTTCCGGCCTGAGTTCCCGGATCGATTTTTAGTTTCACCTTTCCATCGACCGTTGGAACCTCTACGGCTGATCCCAGAGTTGCCTGCGTGAATGAGATGAACAGGTTGTATAACAGATCGTTGCCGTCCCGAACGAGTTCTTCGTGTGGTTTTTCCTCAATGACTACAATCAGGTCGCCATTAATTCCTCCTCTTCTGGCCGCATTACCTCGCCCGCTCAAGGAGAGTTGCATCCCTTCCTGAACGCCGGCGGGAATGTTTATTTTGATAACTTCTTCACCCTGGCGGATACCCTCGCCAAAACAGATGGGGCATTTTTTTTCGATGATCTTACCTTCTCCGCCACAGGCGGGGCATACTTGTGTCGTTTGCATTTGCCCCAGGAAGGTGTTAGCCACTCGGGTAACTTGACCTCGGCCGTTACACGTAGTACAGGTAGAGAATGCTGATCCACCGGCTGCACCTGTACCGTTGCAGGCATCACAAGAGATATACTTGTTGACTTTAATTTTCTTTTCGGCGCCCTTGACAATTTCTTCAAGGGTCAGTTTGACTTTAATCCTCAGGTTTGTTCCGCGGTTGACTTGCCTCGATCGGCCGCGTGAGGAACCACCAAAGCCTCCGAATCCAAAATCGCTGAAAATATCTCCAAAATGGGAAAAAATATCCTCAATATTCATCCCTGCACCGCTGAACCCACCCCCTGAATTTCCAAGTCCGGCATGGCCATATTGGTCGTACCGCGACTTTTTATCGGTATCAGAAAGCACATTATAAGCTTCAGCAGCCTCCTTGAATTTCTCTTCTGCATCCTTGTCACCCGGATTTTTATCCGGATGCCATTTTAAAGCCTGCTTCCGATAGGCTTTCTTGATTTCCTCGGCTGAAGCATTTTTTGAAACACCAAGTACTTCGTAATAGTCTCTTTTTCCCATTTGATTGAGTAAACTTTTTTAATCCCCTACCACTACCCTGGCATACCGAATCACACGGTCGTGCAGGATATAGCCTTTTTGAATAACATCCACCACTTTCCCTTTTAATTTAGGCTCCGGTGCTGGAATCTTGGTGATGGCATCATGGAAATCGCTGTCAAATTCCTGATTCAGACAGTCGATTTCCTGAATGCCATTTTTTTTCAGGAACTCTAGGAAGTGTTGATGAATAAGTTCAATTCCATCCTTAACTCCTTTGATATCACTTGATTGCCTTACCGAATCCAAGGCTCGCTCAAGGTTGTCAACAACCGGCAGGAGGTTTGAAAGAACCGACTCCCCGCCTGCACGGGTTAGTTCCATCTTCTCTTTTAGCGTTCGTTTTCGGTAATTATCGAATTCAGCTGACAGCCTGAGATACTTGTCATTCAGTTCAATCAGCTTGTTGCCAAGCTCTTCGATCTCCTTATCCTTTTGGTGGGAGCCGGAACTGTTTTTTTTCTTTTTGGTGCGGGCTGACGGTGTCTCTCCTGTTTTTTGATCGGGTTGTTTTGTTTTTTCCTGCTCATCACCTGCGGTTTCCCCGGTAGGTTGCTTATCTTTTTCTTCCATACATTTTTTGCTTTTAGAATGGTTTTATGATGCGGATCTGCAACCACAAATAATTTGCCATGCGAAGTCCCGCGCCAATTTGTCAGTAAGCGAATTGGGTTAATCTACAATACGGCGGATGTGGGC